>SLRT01000030.1 GCA_007130825.1 Syntrophomonadaceae bacterium
AAAATTTAAACACATGCAAGTGGCTGAAACCGATATCCTTAATCAATTTCATGCTCCGCCGGTGATGTTTTTCAGTCTCCCCCGGAAAACCGACGACGATATCACTGCTCAATGCCAAACCGGGTATTTCCTGCTTCAACCACTTGGCCAGGTAAAGATATTCTACAGGTTCATAGGGGCGGTTCATCAACCGCAATATTTCACTGTCTCCGCTTTGCAGCGGAATATGCAGGTGCGGACAGATAATCTCAGAGCAGATTATCTGCTCCACCAGCTCAGAATTAATATCAGAAGGCTCAAGAGAGCTCAGACGTAAGCGTGCTAAACCCGGTATATCTTCCAACTCTTTGAGAAGAGTGGCTAAGGAAATATCTTTCATATCAGCACCGTAAAGGCCAAGATGGATACCGGTCAAGACAATTTCCCGGCAGCCTGATTCAACCAGGGTCTGTGCCCGTACGATAACCTCTTCCGGGGAAAGGCTGCGAAGCGGGCCTCTAACCAAAGGAACAACGCAGTAGCTGCAATACTGGTTGCAGCCCTCCTGGATCTTGAGAAATCCCCTGGTGCGTCCTCTTCGCTTTACCGGCGGCAGCAATTCAAACTCACTTCCTGCATGGTGCGGAGAAACAAGATCAAGAGCAGAGCCATGCTGGATAGACTCCACTATTTCAGGCAGGTTTTCCCGATCACGGTTGCCGATAATCAGGTCTGCCTGCTCCATTTGCCTGACTTTTTCCGGCGCTCCCTGGGCATAACAGCCGGTGGCAACTATCACTGCATGCGGAGAACGCCGCCTGGCCCGGCGAATCGCTTTCCGTGATTTATGATCACTGGAACTAGTTACAGTACAGGTATTAATAACGTATACATCGGCTTGATCATCAAAATCAGCAATTCGATAACCGGCCCGCTCAAAAAGCACCTGAAGCGCTTCTGTTTCACAAAAGTTAACTTTACAACCCAGGGTAAAAAAAGCAACTTTTTTCTTCACCAGTTCTCTCTCTCCCCGGCTAGGTCACCCCATGCCGCCTGAATGATAGAGATAGCAGCGACAGCAGCTGTTTCGGTGCGCATGATCCGCGGTCCGATATGAACAGTAATAGCCCCGGCTTTATTAATCGCTTCAATTTCATGGCCGGCAAACCCTCCCTCAGGACCGATAAATAAAAAAACAACCTCATCCAGCGGGCAAGGTTGTTTCAATATTTGAGTTAGAGGCATACTTTTTTCTTCTTCCCAGAGGACCAGGGCTTTATGTCCTTCAATACGGGACAAGACAGATTGTAAATCTTGGACATTTTCAACGCAGGGCAAAAAAGCCCGGCGGCATTGAGCAGCTGCAGAGCGCACAATACTGCGCCAGCGTTGAATTTTATTTTCTTCCTGCCGGCCCTTCCAGCGCGGAATACTACGCCCTGTGACCACAGGCACTATGTGCATGACCCCGAGTTCCACCGACTGGCGGATGATCGTATCCATTTTTTCACCTTTGGCCGGCGATTGAAAAAGAGTGAGTTTTAAAGTTGACTCGGCGGCCGGAAGCTGATCGTTTAAACGCACAAGCACCTTTCTTGGTTCAGAAACAGTGATCGATCCACTTCTCACCATACCATAACCATCGGAGACTGCAACAATATCCCCGGCCTTAAGACGAAGAACATGGTGAGCATGGTAAAGATCTTCTCTGCGCAGCTCCACTTCTCTGCCGGAAGTTAATTGATCGCCATCGAGGAAAAAGTAGTGCATTTAGTTCCTCCAGCCAACTTCGATCTAACCACCGCCAAAAGCATCTTTCATGCGGTCAAAAAATCCCCTGTTTTCCACCCCAACCGTTTCGCCGCTTAAGTGGGCAAATTCTTCCAACAGTTCTTTCTGACGGGAGCTAAGACGCCTGGGAACTTTCACATTTATCTTTACTCGTAAGTCCCCTTTTCCTGAACCACGCAGGTGCGGCATCCCATAGCCTTTCAGGCGGAACGTGGCTCCATGCTGTGTCCCTTCCGGTATCCGCAGCGTGGTCGAATCTTTCAGGGTGGGAATTTCCATCTCTACCCCCAAAGCAGCCTGGCTGATACTGATCGGCACTTCCAGAATAAGATCGCTGCCCTTGCGCTGAAACAGTTTGTGCTGTCGAACCCTGAATACCACGTATAAATCCCCGGAAGGTCCGCCGCGCATTCCTGCTTCGCCACCGCCGCTAACACGCAAGCGCGAACCGTCTTCCACACCGGGTGGTATTTTAATCTCAATTTTTCTTTCCTGTACTACCCGTCCCTGGGCGCTGCAGGTCGGGCAGGGATCCTTTACAATTACCCCTTCACCGCGGCAGGTTCCGCAAACCTGCATACTGACAAATCGTCCAAACGGGGTACTGCGTGCATACTGCTGTTGTCCACTGCCCCCGCACGAAGAGCAAGTTTCGACGCCTGCTCCGGACTTTGCCTTTTTGCCATCGCAATCGGGACATGTCTCAGTCCGGGGAATGGTTATTACTTTCTCTTTCCCATTATAGGCTTCTTCCAAGGTGATATCCAGGTCATAGCGTAGATGGTCGCCCTGCTCAGGACCCGGCTGTCTGCGCCGGCCACCCATCCCCCCCATTCCGCCGAAAAACTGTTCAAATATTTCATCTATACCACCAAAACCGGTACTCCTAAAACCGGTGCCGCCAAAACCGTCAAAACCACCCGATCCGCCGTTAAAACCGGCCTGATGGCCAAAACGGTCATACTGATCCCGCTTCTGCGGATCGCTCAATACATCATAAGCTTCCTTTATTTCCGTAAATTTCTTTTCCGCTGCAGCATCGTCTTTATTGAAATCCGGGTGAAACTGTTTGGCCAGCCGCCGGTAGGCTTTTTTTATCTCTTCATTGGACGCGCCGCGTTCGAGGCCTAAAACTTCATAATAGTCTCTATTGCTCATAACCAGATATCATCCTTTGTAACCAAATATTTCTGTCCATTTTATGGAGTGAACCTGACTCACTCCATTTTTAAAACAGCCTGATAAAGCATTTTTCTGTTATCGGCCTTGTGCCGGTTAATTTTCCTTCTTCTCCTCGTCTTGCTGAGCTTCTTCTTCCTGCACGTCGTAATCAGCATCCACTACATTTTCATCGTCGGCAGCACCTTCGCCCGATCCCTGGGCCGCACCGGCTTCTGCTTCTGCACCGGCTTGCTGCGCTTCAGCCTGCTGTTGTTCGTAAAGTTTTGAAGACAGCTCATGCATGTAGCTATTCATCTTATCCGTGGCTGCTTTAATCCGATCGAGATCTTCTCCCTGTGCAGCTTCACGTAATTCTGCAATAGCATTTTTAATTTCTTCGGCTTTATCGGTCTCAACCTTGTCTCCAAGATCGTTTAATGACTTTTCAGCGCTGTAAGCCAGGCTGTCAGCCTGGTTTCGTGCTTCAGCCAGCTCTTTGCGCTTACGGTCTTCTTCGGCAAACTTTTCCGCTTCGTTGACCATATCATCAATCTGATCCTTTTCCAGGCCGCTCGAAGCGGTTAAGGTAATCTTTTGTTCCCGATTTGTGGCCAGGTCCTTGGCCGAAACATTGACTATACCGTTAGCATCAATGTTAAAGCTTACTTCTATCTGGGGCACACCCCGTGGCGCAGGGGGAATACCATCAAGCATAAACCGGCCCAGCGTCTTGTTGTCTGCTGCCATGGCGCGTTCTCCCTGCAGTACGTGTATATCCACGCTGGTCTGATTATCGGCTGCAGTGGAAAAAATCTGTTTTTTCTCCGTGGGGATGGTGCTATTACGTTCAATAATCTTGGTAAAAACACCGCCCAGGGTTTCAATACCCAGTGAAAGGGGGGTTACATCCAGTAAGAGCACATCTTTAGCTTCTCCGCCCAGGACACCGGCCTGGTAAGCAGCACCCATGGCTACAACTTCATCAGGATTAACTCCTTTATGCGGTTCTTTGCCCAACAGGTTGCGTATACCGTCCTGCACGGCGGGAATCCGGGTCGAACCGCCGACCAGGATGATTTTATCAATATCTTCGGATTTTATTCCCGCATCAGATAAAGCCTGCCTGGTCGGCCCCATTGTCTTTTCTACAAGGTCGCTGGTCAGTTCATCAAATTTAGCACGGGTAAGGTTGATGTTAAGATGTTTGGGGCCATCCTGGGTAGCCGTAACAAAAGGCAAATTGATATCGGTGGTAGTAACCGAAGAAAGCTCTACCTTTGCTTTCTCCGCAGCTTCAATTAACCTCTGCAGAGCCATCCGATCCTCGCGAAGGTCAATACCCTGGTCCTTTTTAAATTCATCGGCGATGTAATCAACAATGCGCTGATCAAAATCGTCTCCACCCAGGCGGTTATTACCACTGCTGGCCTTAACTTCTACCACATCATCACCAAGTTCGAGCACGGAAACGTCAAAAGTCCCGCCGCCAAGGTCAAACACCAGTATTTTCTGGTCCTCTCCCTGCTTGTCAAGACCGTAAGCCAGGGCGGCCGCGGTAGGTTCGTTAATAATGCGCAAAACTTCCATACCGGCAATTGTCCCGGCATCCTTGGTCGCCTGGCGCTGACTGTCAGTAAAGTAAGCAGGAACTGTAATTACTGCCTGGGTAACCTGCTCGCCCAGGTAACTTTCTGCATCAGCTTTAAGTTTCTGCAGAATCATTGCCGAAACTTCCTGCGGCGTATATTCTTTGTCGTCAATCTTTTCTTTATGTTCCGTGCCCATCTCGCGCTTGATGGACGTTATCGTCCGCTCAGGGTTGGTAATCGATTGGCGCTTGGCCACCTGGCCGACCAACCGCTGGCCGTCTTTCGTAAATGCAACCACAGAAGGGGTGACTCTGCTGCCTTCTGCGTTGGCAATAATTTCCGGTTCACTGCCGATTAAAGCAGCAACTGCTGAATTGGTTGTACCTAAGTCAATTCCAAGAACTTTTCCCATTTTTACTTCCTCCTATACATGTTAAATTTACTAATCCTGTTGTTTATTCACGACAGACCTTCACCATAGCAGGACGAAGAATCCGTTCACGATGGCGGTAGCCTTTCTGAAGCTCTTCTACGACATGGCCCGGTTCATCTTCCTCACTATCCACTTCCATTACGGCATGATGACAGTGCGGATCAAAAGGAGTTCCGGTCGCTTCAATCACACTGACTCCTTCCTGATCCAAGATCTGAAACAACAATTTGTAGATCATTTCCAGGCCATCAACATGAGCATCAGGAACATCTTCATCAGCACGGGCCGATTCAACAGCCCGTTCCAGGCTATCTAAAACCGGAAGCAGTTTGCAAAGAAAGTCATAAAGAGCATACTCTCTCGCTTCAGCCTGCTCCTTTTTATTTATGCGACGCAGATTATCCATTTCAGCCTGCTTACGCTTAATCTGGTCGAAGAGTTCCTCTTTTTCCTGCTCCCAGTTTTTCTCTTCCCGATCAAGATCAACTTCGGATTGTGCTTCTATATCATCCGCTTTTTCTTCCAATATTTCAGCAGGCTCAGCTTGTACAACATTTTCCGCCTCTTTTTCCCGCTTATCTTTTTTATTTTCGCCTTCTTCTAAAATATCTTCTGCTGTTTGTTCTTCTTGTTCTTCAGTTTTTTCCTCCCATTGTTCTTTTCGTTGTTCTTTTCTTTTTTTTCCGGCCATAGAATTATTCACCTGCTTATTTGATAAATATAATCATTTTATAAAATTCCAGCACATAATCACCGCTATAAAAACAAGATTTTTCAAACTGCCCGCCTTTTAATCATCCTCAGGAACTGCTGAGGCTCTGATTCAAATAATCAACCAGGCGGCGCATTACGCTAATGACATGGCTGTAATCCATCCTGGTCGGGCCGAGCACACCAACGGTGCCAAGAGTTTTATCATGGATCCGGTAGGTACCGGTAATTAAGGTGCACTCCTTAATATCATCGCATTCATTTTCGGAACCGATTCTTACTACTATACCGTCTTCGCTTGAGTTATCTTCCAGGATCTTAAATAACAGCGGTTCCTGTTCAAACAGATTAAGCATCCGGCGTATCTTGTCTACATCTTTAAATTCCGGTTGATTAAGTATGTTGGTGGTCCCTCCGAGGAAAACCCGGATCTGCTTTTCTTCTTTCAAACTCTCTTCCAACAAAATGAAAGCCTGTTCCAGAATTTCAAGACGCCTGAATAGATCCCTTTTCAGTTCGTTGATCAAAGATGTCGTAACCTGGTCAATGGTCAGTCCATAAAGTTTTTGGTTTAAATAAGAAACAACCTGGTGCAGTTCTGATTGACTTAACTGCTGCTGCAGGTTAATAACCTTGTTTTTTATAAATCCGGTATCGGTAATCAATACTACCAGGCCCCGTTTTTCATCAAGGGGTAAAATACGCAGCTGATGAAAAGCGCTTTTTTTAAACTGCGGCCCCATGATCAGGGAGGTCTGCTTTGTCGCAGAAGATAAAACCCTGGTCGAATTGCTGATGATCTGTTCAATTTCGCGCATCTTTTCAGCGCTCAACGAACTGCTGAGGACCAACTCATCATCATCACTAAGTTCACCAAAATCCATCAAGTTATCGACATAATAGCGGTAACCAAGCTGAGAAGGAATTCTTCCCGCGGAAGTATGGGGTTGAACTAAATAACCCATATCCTCCAGGTCAGCCATCTCGTTACGAATCGTTGCTGAACTCAAACCCACTGGATATGAACGAGCAACAGTCCGAGAACCGACCGGTTCAGCTGTTTTTATATAATTGACAACTACAACACGAAGAATTTGCTCTTTTCTTTCGTTTAAAGGCGCTGTCAAGTTCAATTCCCCCGCTCTCTCATTTAGCACTCTGTCTTTAAGAGTGCTAAAGCTACTAAGAAAATAACATTTCTCCGGGGGGCTTGTCAAGGTGATCAGTCAAAAATCTAGCCTTACAAGGCTGGACCGACTAACTTGCTCCCTGCTTTTGACGATAATCGATAATCGCATTGTGCAGGGCATCTGCCGCCAGGTTTGAACAGTGTAATTTCAAAGGCGGTAATCCACCAAGCGCGTCAGCTACTTCCTGGTTGGTTATTTGCATCGCTTCATCAATTTTTTTACCCTTAACCATTTCGGTAAGCATGCTGCTGCTGGCAATTGCTGCTCCGCAGCCATAAGTCTGAAACCGGACATCTTCAATGCGCTCATTTTTAACCTTAATATAAAGTACCATCGTATCACCGCATTTAAAACTACCGGTTTCGCCAACCCCGTCTGCATCAGAAAGCTCCCCAATATTACGGGGGTTATTAAAGTGATCGATCACTGTTTCATTGTACATCCGGCTATCTCCTCTCTGTTGTTTCCGTTACCGGGAATGGTAGGTCGGAGAGATGTTTCGTAACCTTTCAACTATTGAAGGAACTTTTTGCAGGACATAATCGACATCCTCTTTACTGTTACCCCAACCGAGACTAAAACGCACAGAACCGTGGGCAGTGGATTGATCAAGTCCGGTTGCCGAAAGAACATGCGAGGGTTCCAGGGAACCGGAAGAACAGGCAGAACCACTTGAGGCAGCTATTCCTTCCATATCAAGACTTAAAAGTACCGATTCCCCTTCAATGTGTTTAAAACTTACATTAACATTCCCCGGTAAACGCTGCTCGGGATGTCCGTTTAATACCACATCATCAATCCGCAGGAGGCCGCCGATCAGTTCATCCCTTAAAGCTTCCAGGCGCTTTTTCTTTTTCGGTATATCAGATACAGCCAGTTCCAAAGCCCGGCTCAAACCGATTATACCGGGAACATTCTCCGTGCCCGGCCGCATTTTTCTTTCCTGGCTCCCTCCGCGATATATAGAATCTACCTTCACCCCTTTGCGGACATAAAGCGCTCCAATGCCTTTGGGACCGTTAAACTTATGTGCCGACAACGAGAGAAAATCTACATTTAAATCATCAACATTAACCGGCAGCTGCCCAACTACCTGGACTGCATCGGTGTGAAATAAAATACCAAGCTCCCCGGCCAGCGAACCTATTTCCCGGATCGGCTGCAGGGTGCCTATTTCATTGTTGGCAGCCATGATCGAAATAATGAAAGTATCCGGTTTTATAGCTTTTCTAACCATTTCAGGCGAAACCCGGCCAAACTGGTCTACAGGCAGATAAGTAACCTTATATCCTTCATTTTCCAGATCGCGGCAAACATCAAAAACAGCATGGTGTTCGATGCTCGAAGTAATTATATGCCCGCCACCGCTTCGGTTTTTAGCTGTCCCGCGCATGGCAATATTATTTGACTCTGTTCCGCCGGAAGTAAAATATATATCTTCCGGATCTGCGCCCAGAGCCTGCGCTGTTTTTTCACGAGCTTCATCTACTGCCTGGCGAACCTTCCTGCCCGGGGTGTGCAGGCTGGAAGGATTACCATATTGTTCTTGAAAGAAAGGAAGCATAGAATCAACAACTTCTTTCCTGACCGGAGTAGTTGCTCCATGATCCATATAAACCAGCTGATTTTGCATTATTTGTTCCTCCCCTTTTTCATTTTATGTGGGTGGACTTAAAATCAATCAATTCGTAAAGAGATACGTCATCCAAAACATCATTAATTTTATCTCTTAACTTTTCCCAGACCTGCCTGGTCAGGCAGCCTTCTTTACGGTGACAGCAGGGGTCGGTTCCATTTTCTGAAAGACAGTCTACCGGAGTGATCGGGCCCTCAACAGCCCGCACAATATCACCGATATTTATTTCAGCAGGCGGACGGGAAAGCATGTATCCTCCACGGGTTCCACGCATACTAAATATTAATCCGGAAGTCCTGAGTTTGAAAAATATATGTTCCAAAAATTTTAGAGATATGTTTTCCTGTTCAGCAATTTTCCGCAACGGAAAAGGTCCGCTTTGATAATAGAAGGCAAGAACAGCCATGGCTCTTACTCCATATTCAACTTTCGCCGAAAGTTTCATTCCTGCTGCAGCAACTCCTTTGAATTCCGACCAAACAACTAGGGTATCCACAAAAAAAAGAATACCACCTGTTTCGTTTGCTGTCAATGGTAAAAATGCCGGCGATTAATAAAAGCCGACATTTAATGCCGGCTAATTAAGTCAACCATTATTTAATTATTGGGCCCGGACAAAAGCGATGTTAAATCTTCACTACGTTTGCAGCCTGCGGCCCGCGGTTTCCTTCAACAATTTCGAATTCAACATCCTGGCCTTCTTCTAATGTTTTAAAGCCCTCTTCCTGGATTTCCGAATAATGCACAAATACATCTTTGCCATCCTCAACTTCGATGAAACCGTACCCTTTTTCAGGGTTAAACCACTTTACCTTACCTTGCATTAAAAAAATACCTCCTAAAATAGCCCCGATAAACAGGACGTTATATCGATTAAAGATTAACACAAACGCAAGCAAAATGCAAGGTATAAAGCGAATTATTCAATACTAACAATTATAATTATGTTATAATTTACCGAGGGAGGTGAAGTTAGTGATCCTGGGCGTTGGTGTCGATCTGGTGGCAATAGAACGAATCAGAATTATCTATGAAAAGTACCCCGAGCGCTTTCTCAATAGAATGTTTACAGCCAAAGAAAAAAGCGTTTTTCAGCAAAATAGCGGATCAATAACCTCGCTGGCTGCCCGTTTTGCCGCCAAGGAGGCCTCGTTAAAAGCAATCGGTTGCGGTATAGGGCCCTCGGCTCTAAAAGAAGTAGAAGTCATTACTGTAACCGGCAAACAACCTGCAGTAAACCTTTACGGTGAAGCTTACCGGCTGGCCGGAGAAAAGAACATTACCGGGATAACCGTCTCGATGACTCATGAACCGCCTTTTGCCTGTGCCGTAGCTGCAGCTTTTTAAATATCAGCGATATTTCCGCAATTGGTGCCTGGCTGAATAAATCAAAACCGGGATAAACATAACCAGGGCACAAAGGAAAAATACTGCGGTAAAATCAAACCAGTTCAACAATATACCAAGTGCGCTTGCACCGGCCACGATACCCAGATCAAATGAAGCTGTAAAAGTGGCCATGCCAACTCCTCTTTCCATGACCGGCAGCCTGTCTGCAGCCATGGCCATGACTGAGGAATGAGATGAACCAAAACCGATTCCTAAAATGAAAGCACTCAATATAAGCTGTTGCGCAGAATCAGCCAGGGCAATCATAATCAGGGCCGCCGAGGCTACAACCAGAGCGGGTAAAAATATCCGGGGACGGCCCAACCGGTCTGAAAGCCGACCGGCCACCGGACGAAATACAACTGTCGTCACAGCAAACACCGTAAAAAAATAGCCTACGGCCGGGATATCACGCACTTCGCCCAAAAGGGGCAAAAATGTGAGAATGCTGCCCAGGTTGAAGGTCATAAAAAAAATGATCAGGGAAGGGAAAAATACTTTACGTGATAAAAGCGGCCTTTTTATATCTTTACCCTTTTCCAGCTTCGGTTCCCGGACAAGCACAGCCATGAAAAGGGCCAGCAGGGCGGCAGCAAAAGCGACTGAGAACAAGAGCAGGTAATTGCTTTCTGTGGTGACCCGGAGATGTTCACCGAGAATAGGCGCAAGGGCCAGAGAAAACGGTGGAGCGATCCCCATCAGGCCAAGCGCCTCACCGCTTCTTCCCTTTGGTGCCAGATCCAGCGTTAAGGTATTAAAAGCAAGCAGGAAAGCTCCCCAGCCAAGTCCCTGGATAGCGCGAAATAAAAATACCAGGGGAAGAGAGGGTAAAAACAACAGGCTCAAACCGGCAGCGGCATAAAGAGTAATTCCTGTTAACAGCAGCCTTTTACGACCCCGTCTGTTGAGGTTACGGCCCTGAAAAGGGCGGAGGATTATAGAACAAAAAGTAAACAGGCCCATCAATAACCCTACAGCCGTTTCTCCTCCATCGATATCAATAACATAAAAAGGCAGGACCGGGATATAAAAATCAAGGGCAAAAAAAAGGAAAAACACCGCTCCGAAAAGGACCATGAAATTGAAAGTTATAATTTTTTCTTTACCGCCGCCGGCAAATACTTGCTGATCGAGTGTTGGTTTCATTAAACCTTATCCCTTATTCAGAAAGCGATCCATCAAACGAAACCCTTCCTGAATGAAAAGTTTAGTTTCTAAAGCACTTAATTCATCAAATTTCCGGGCATGATCACTTTTCGGCTCGTTACTGCGAAAAATGGTAAAGGGTACCGGATCTTTAGTATGCGTGCCCAGCGAAAGCGGTGTAGCGTGATCGGTGCTCAGCAATATACTGTACTCCATGCCGCTTTTCTCCAGTTCTTCTATGATCCTTTTTGCCACTTCACTATCGATCATTTCTATTGCCTTTACTTTGTTTTCGATTTCAAAGCGGTGTGAACATTCATCGGGTGCCTCAATATGCAGGTAGACAAAATCTTGATCTTGTTTAAGCGCGTTAATGGCCGCTTTAGCCTTTCCCCTGTAATTAGTATCGATATTTCCGGTAGCGCCTTCCACCTCGATCAATTTTAAGCCGGCAATAAGGCCAATCCCTTTGACCAGATCTACTGCAGAAATAACCGCCCCCCGTAACCCGTACTTTTCAATAAAGGAAGGTAAAAGCGGTTTGCTGCCTTCACCCCAGATCCAAATCGCGTTAGCCGGGTTGAGCCCGTTTTCGATCCTCCTGCGGTTAACCGGGTGATCATTTAGGATACTGAAACTTTGCTCCATAATTTGCCTGAGCTTCGCGCTTTCTTCTCCGGCAGGAAGATAATCGCCGATTACCTGCCCGCTTATATCATGGGGTGGTGTTAATTCCCATTGACCAGGTGCGCCATGCCAGACCATCAGGTGACGGTAGTTAAATCCGCTGAAAAATTCTATTATGCCTGTGCCCAGGTGTTTGTTAACGGCAGCAATCAATTCTTTAGCTTCTTCAGTCGATATTTCTCCGGCACAGTAGTCACTCATTTTTTTAGCGGCAAAAGGCTCATCAGAAGAAAGGGTAACCAGGTTACAGCGAAAAGAATAATCACCAGGTTCAAGCTCAACTCCCAAACTGGCTGCTTCAAAAGGTGAACGGCCGGTATAATACTTAATTGGATCGTAGCCGATTACAGAAAGGTTGGCTGTATCACTGCCGGGAGGCAGGCCGGCCGGGATAGTTTGCACCAGCCCTAATTCTCCTTCGGTAGCAAGGCGGTCAAAATTCGGTGTCCGGGCATACTGCAGAGCTGTTTTGTTATCAAGCTGTTCAATAGGATAATCGCCCATACCATCTCCGACAATAACAATATACTTCAAGTCTTAATCACTCTCCCTTATAGTTACGCAAAGGCATAAATGCTGAAGAAGAGGTAAACTGTATCTTAAAATATCCTTTTAATGGCCTTTTGTCAATAATAGCCGCCCACTGGTAAAGGATTTAACCGGCAGACGACGAATCAAGTTTAAGGCAATAGATGAGAAAGGAGCGATTTCTGATGCGCTATTACAGTACAAGAGGACAAACAGAATATTCGCGGGCTGCGGAAACAATACTCAAAGGTATCGCCCCGGACGGAGGCTTATTCGTGCCGGCCGATAGAATTGACCCTTATACAACAAATAGTTTGCCTTCTGGAAACTACCAGGAAATTGCAACTGCTATTTACAGGTTATTCCTGGGCGATTTCAGTTCCGCGGAAATAGCACACGCTGTTCGCTCCGCTTACAACCGGGAAACCTTCGACCACCCGTTAATCACACCCTTAAAACAGCTTTCCGATAAACTTCATGTTCTGGAACTCTGGCACGGCCCGACCTATGCCTTTAAGGATATTGCCCTACAGGTTTTACCTCACCTGTTAAACACTGCAGTGCAAAAAAGCGGTGATGACAGCGAAGTTGTTATTCTTACCGCTACCTCCGGTGACACCGGTAAATCTGCGCTGGAAGGTTTTCGTGACGTTCCCGGGATTAAAATAATAGTTTATTATCCGGAAAAAGGAGTTAGTGAAATACAAAAGATGCAAATGATTACCCAGGAAGGCAGTAATGTTACAGTTATTGCCGTTAAGGGAAATTTTGACGATACCCAAAGAGGAGTCAAGCAGATTTTTAATGACCAGAGATTAACCGCTCAGCTGGCAGAAAAAGGTTACCGGTTATCTTCAGCCAACTCAATTAACTGGGGAAGGCTGCTGCCACAAGTCGTCTATTACTTTTTTGCTTACCGGCAACTGGTCGAACAACAAGCTCTTCAGGCAGGTGAAAAAGTAAATTTTGTGGTGCCTACCGGTAACTTCGGCAACATCTTGGCCGGATATTATGCCCGGCGATTAGGACTGCCGATTAACCGTCTGGTCTGTTCCGCTAATAGAAATAATGTTCTTTCCGACTTTATCAACAGCGGGCTTTACGACAGTCGTCGAAACCTGCAATGCAGTCTATCGCCTTCCATGGATATCTTGATATCGAGCAACCTGGAGAGACTGTTATTTGAGCTTACCGGCCACGACGCTGAACGGGTTAATTATTGGATGCGGCAATTGGTCGATACCGGTTTCTACCAGGTTGACCGTAAAACAATGACAAGCCTGCAGGAATTATTCTGGTCAGATTATGCCGATGACGAAGAAACCCTGCTTTCAATAAACGAGACTTATCGAAACTACAACTACCTGATCGATCCGCACACCGCAGTAGGGAAAAATGTGCTGGACAAGTATCTACACCGGGAAAGGAATCACTGCCCTTCGGTTATTCTCTCCACCGCCAGCCCGTTTAAGTTCACCGGCAGCACTATCCGGGCACTTTTCAGCAAAGATCGCTACAAAAATATCACCGAATTTGAAATGATCAAAATCCTGGCCCGTGAAACAGGTATACCGATACCGCCCAACCTGGCCAAACTGGAAGAAAAACCGCTCAGGCACCGGCAGATGATCACGCCTCGAGAAATGTACAATCACCTGCAAAACCTTCTGACTCAACCGGGGAAGTAATGACGACAGGATACTGTTGGCTTTTATTTTAATAGCGCAGAGAATTAGCGGCAGTATGATAAAACACACTTTCAACACAAGGGATGCTGAAAGTGTGCTTTTGTTAAGAAACGGTTTTCTGCATCATTAACGCCGGCAGATATAATTTTGTTCAGAACACTATTTAAAAACCGGCCTTGGCTTTAAGATTGCCCGGACACTGAACCGTTTTCATTCTGCCTTATTGAACCAAAACGGGTGGCCAAAGCGGCACCAACCCCGAGGATAAAAATCGCCAGTGACACCAGCGAGCCAATAATCGGTACCAGGCTGACCAAACCGATTAAAATTACACCCAGGGCAATTGCACCCAGGGGATTGGCCGAACCGGAAGAAGCAGATCCAATCACCCGGCTGCCAACCAGTTTGACAATTCCCGTGTAACCGAGCAAAGCAGCAGCAGCCAGGACAATTATTTCAACAAAAATAAGCGGTATACCTATAATTGTTATTGCCAGCAAAACCATCAGCGGTATAGCCAGAACGGCAGCCAGCAGGCCCCAACCGAGAACAGGGCCTGTTTTATCCGATATAGCATTGCCTGCCGTTTTTACCTGTGTGGGGAAAAGGGTATAAGTCAGGGCGGCCAGGGCAAATAAAATTAGCATGTTCAATATTCCCCGGGCAATATTACCGTAAATGCCCATGAAAGGGCCTGTAAAGAAAGGCCAGTCCATACCCCGGATCAGATGCGGCCTCAAGTTAAAATCACGAAATACACGGTTAACTGTAATTACTATCCGCTCAGAAATATCTTCGCCCGGTTCTCTATCTGCACTGTCAATAACATACCCGTTTTCATCTACCTGCCGCTGCAGTTCTGAAGCAGTCATTTTTTCACCTATTTCCACTGAATCAACCCTTGCTGTTTCCGCCTTGTTAACCGTCCCACGGCCGACATAAACCTTGCCCGAAACAACTGCATCGGGCGCCAGTTCTACAACACCCTGCTCCAGAATAACATCACCTTCGACAATGCCGCTTATGATTACATGGCCCCCGGTGCTGTTTACATTTCCGCCAACATCACCGGTTACACGCATTTCACCAAATCCGGAATCAATATCACCTCCGATCGCACCACCAACTTTGGTTGCTCCCAGATCGGTGGTTACATTACCGCCTACTAAGCCATCAACAACCACGTCGCCCATCCTTGTTTTAACATCTCCGCTGACATTACCGTTAACAATAACCTGTCCCATATTGGTTTCAACATCACCATTTATATCGCCTTCAATATTTACCTGCCCTATATTATTTTTTACATTACCATTAATAACCCCGTAAACGGTAAGTTCGCCAAGATTCAGGGTAACATTTCCATTAATTTTAGTGCCTGCTGAAATCTCCAAATTACCGGCTGCCTTATTAATATCTTCATTAATAATATCATTATTACCGGCCCCTGCCGCTCCAACAGGCAGCAGGCTGAGCAATAAAACAACGCTGATTACACTAAGCAGAAGTTTCCCAAAAAATCTTTTGTTAACCATCATTTAATCCCTCCACAACTTTTAACTTATTTAAAATCAGAACTTCAAAAACCACCAGGGTTGTAAGTGTAATAATCAACCAAAAGGGCCCTAAAGTTTGAAGCATAAACAAAACATCGAAAAAAATATCCAGCACATAACTAATCTGCCCGGTCATGCCAACAGACAGCCACCACTGAATATAACCGGGCTCGAGAAGGTAAGCACTTAAAAAGGTGAAAAGAAACATAACAGCCGCTACCAAGCCCGCAGGGAAAGGTTTTGCAGCAACCCTGGCAGTTAAAGTCTTATAAAACTGATCCGGCAGAACTGCTTCACTGCCCAGACGATCAGCAGCAGACACCAGCCCAGACAAATCCCGGTAAACCTGACGGCAGGACAAACAGTTTTGTATATGCCGGTTAACCTTTTCAGATTTTTCTTCTCCATCCAGCACGGCCTGAATTGTCAAAACATCGGGGCATTGATCCATTTTCATATCCACCTTTCCTGTTTTTCCAGGGCCTCTTTAAGCATCTTTCGTCCACGGTAAAGTCTATTCTTAACCAGGGTTAACTCAAGATCAAGGGCCTCGCATATTTCATAATAACTAAGTTCACTGACATGTTTAAGTAAAATAACCTCCCGGTAAATCACCGGCAATTGATGCAGGGTATCCACTAAAACTTTTTCCCTTTCCTTTGCTAGATAATGTTCCTCCGGCCCGGGTGCTGCTGACTGATTGAACTCTTCAGAATAGCTCACCGGTATTTCCCGGCTATCGCGCAACCAGTTACGGCAAAGGTTGGTCGCAATCTTAAAAAGCCACGGTCCTGCAGGTTTGCTGCGATCGAAACGGTTCTGGTGCTGAAAAGCCCGCAGGAATGTTTCCTGGGTAATATCCTGGGCCTGGAAACAATCACCGGTGTAACGCAAGGCCAGGCGGTATATTCGATCTCCGTAGGTTTCAACCATGTCATGCAGCATCTTTTGCAAATTTGCACCACCATTTTGACTTACCCTATTAGTAATACACAATTTGGCTTTAAAAGTCTGATCGTAATAAAAAATCCGGTATATTCCAACCGGAAGCTTTAAAAATATTGATCCGTATTCATCTCTCACGGATCAAAAACAATATTTATTATTCTTATCCCTCAAAGACCGGGATATTTGATTCTTTTTGCATAAAAAGCTGTATTGATTATACACCGGGAGTGAAACTCACTCCTGTAAATGAAAAAGGTTTCAGTAACAATGACCCAATTTACGCACTTCGTTCATGCGGGTTTCCAGGCAGGGACAAACGTTCTCTGGAATGTTTTCAAAGCGGCAGGGGCAGTAAAAGTCACCGTATAAATTATGTTTATCCACCAGGCCTTCGATAACAAGCTCCTTGTCTTCATTAAAAATATAGCCGCGCAGACGGGCAAAGTTGTCTGCCCGTCTGCGAATCTCTGTTTCGGGATCTTGCAAAAACCGGGAAGCGTCTACCTCCGGTTTTACTTCATTAATTTCCAGTTCGGCGCCACAGATGGAACACATTACCACCTGGCCGGGTTTAAGTTCACCCTGGTAAACAAAGGAAAGGCGACACACTTCACAATATATTTTATTCTTCACCTTTAAGCGCTCCTTCGATTTCTTCTTGCTTAAATCCCTGGATAACCTGATCGTTAATCACTGTTACCGGGAAAGAACGCCTTCCGGTCAATTTTTCTACTTCCTCCAGCGCCTTTTTTTGTTCATCGCCCTGGGCCAGGTCCACATCGACAAAGTCATAATTAACACTGTGATCGTCCAACAACTTTTTGACCTTTTTGCACCAGGGACATGTACTTAGAGCATAAACCTTAACTGCCAAGTAAAACACCTCTCTATTAATGTTTTATTGATTTTTAGCAAATAAACTTTTCGGAAGGACCACAAAGTTGGCTGTTTTTATAACATCAAGATCTCTGACCTTTTTCAAGGTTTCAAGCGGTATTTCTTCGTCTGTCTGTAAAGCCATAGCCGCTGTTCCTCCGGCCTTTTTCCGACCTAACTGCATTGAAGCAATGTTTATATTATCTTCGCCCAACAGGGTCCCCACTTTACCAACAATCCTTGGTTGGTCTTTACAGGTTATAAGCAGCATATATCTGGAAGGGACGATCTCTGTCCGGTAATCATCAACCCTGACAATACGCATATCACTGTTAATGCGGGTTGCTGAAATAACATGCTCTTCGCTGCCCGATCTCACCGACATTGTGACCATGTTGCTGTAGTTCTTTACTTCGGTTGTCGCTATTTCCCGGACGGCAATGCCCCTGCTTTTGGCTATATAGGGTGCATTAACCCAGTTAACACTGTCGCCGACTATATGCTGCAAAAAGCCGACCAGGCATGAAGTAGTCATCGGGGAAAAGGGTAAAGAAGCTATATCGCCGCTGTAAGTAAGTTCAATTTCATCAACCGAACCACCGTAAACCTGAAAATAAAAGCTGCCAATAATTTTCAGCAATGGCAGGTAGGGACCCACTGCGGTGCTTGTTTCCGGATGTAAAGCAGGCACATTTACCGCCGAAACGACCTGTTTTTCCTGCAAAGCATTGATCACCTGCTCCGATACCTGCAGGGCAACATTAGTCTGCGCCTCGCGGGTAAGCGCTCCCAGGTGGGGCGTACAGATAACATTATCAAATTCCAGGAGGTTACAGCTACCGGGAGGTTCCTGCTCGAAAACATCAAGCGCTGCGCCGGCTACTTTGCCTTCCTGTAATCCTTTACACAACGCATCTTCATCGATAAGTCCCCCACGGGCACAATTAACAATCCGCACCCCCGGTTTCATCATCGCGATCTCTTTTTCGCCTATCAGATGATATGTAGAAGTGCTCATAGGTACATGCAGAGTAATAAAATCAGCCTGCTTTAGCAGATCTTCAAAAGGAACCATTTCAACACCCATTTTTTGCGCCTGTTCGGCCGAAATGTAAGGATCATGAGTGATTATTTTCATGCCCATAGCCCTGGCCCGCCGGGCTACTTCGCTGCCGATACGGCCGATTCCGACCACTCCGAACGTTTTTTGATTCAACTCGACACCGGTATACTCAGATCTTTTCCATTCCCCCTGCTTGACCGATCTGTTGGCGTCGGCAATATTTCGAGCCAGAGAAGTTAACAAGGCGATAGCATGTTCGGCTGCCGAAATAGTATTACCGTGTGGAGCGTTAACAACGATAATCCCTTTTTCCGTAGCCTTGTCAACATCAATATTATCTACCCCAACCCCGGCCCGGCCAATCACTTTCAGGTTTTCACCCGCTTCGATAACATCGGCAGTCACTTTCGTGCGACTGCGCACCACCAGCGCATTAAATTGCTTGATTTTCTCAACCAGTTCATCTGGTTTGATTTCCGGCTGATAATCAACTTCGACATTTTTGCGTAGTTGCTCCAATCCTTCCGGTGAGAAAGCGTCGCTGACCAAAACTTTCAAGCAAAAGCACCTCCATAATTGAATACTGGCTAATTTTAGTACAATTCATTATATCATAAATAATTGTGAAAAAAACCGATCTTAAGTTTTTGTCAAATATACAAAATTTAAAGAAGGAAAAACCTTTTGGTATTATTTAGTTCAATTGCTCCGCGGGCACAAAACTCCTGACAGCAGTAACAGCGAATGCAGCCATCGAGATCGATATCCGGTATGGAACCGGTAAAATCGATTACCTGGGCCGGACAGGTTTCATAACATACCCCGCAACCGCTACACAAGTCCTTATTTACGCGTGGATAGGGGCGGCGACCGGCGAATAAATTCCTGATCCGGGCAAAAGGCAATAGCGCGATCAGGCGGCTGAGCCTGCCGTTAGAAACAGGGCCCTTGTCGAAGTCGGTAAGCCGGCATTTTTCCAGTTTTACTCCCCGGACTGAGATTGCGGAAAAAACCGAACCTGGCAGATTAAGCTCTCCGGCCGCCGCTAAGGTCGTCACCTGGTCGGATCGGAAACCGACGACATTGGCGGCCACATTATCCAGGGCCAGGGCGTTGGGTGAAGCCATCAATAAACCTACCCGCCGGGGGTTGCCCCGGCGGGGTCCAGTTCCTTCCATGGCAATGACCGCATCGATAATCGAAAAAGCCGGCTTGACTGCATAATAAACATCGAGCAAAAGACGTGAAAAATCCCCCGGTAGAGGATATTCAAAATGAAAACGGACTTTGTTTTTTCCGGGAACACATCCATAAATATTTTTAACCGCTGCCGTCAGGCCGGTAAGAGAATGGGTTTTTAGCTTGGCCATATTAATAACCATGTCGACCTGGTCCAAATCGGCTGCCAGTGGGATGTTCCATTCTCTGTAACCCTGAACCTGTTTATGAATTGTGTTAGAAAAATCGAGTGCTTCAGCCCCGGTTTGTTCAATTACTTCCTGTATACCGCAGATATGATGAGCTTTTTCTTGTGAATCATTGCCCGGGCTGTCACCAATAAATACTTTACCGCCTCTTTCATGAATCAGCTCAGTCATCACCCTTAAAATTAGAGGATGGGTTGTCACCGCCTCTGCAGGCGAAGCGGCAGAAAGTAAATTCGGTTTAAGGAGAACCTTTTGTCCAGGCCTGATCAAAGCATCAATACCGCCGAAAGGCTCCAGTATCTGCTGTAATCCAAAACGCACTTCTTGCGGATGATAGCGAGGACAACGCCCCAGGGCAACAGTTTCCTGATCGGAAACAGGCATATATTCACTCCTACTGGAAAATATCAAGGCATATTTTTGTCTACATAGACAGCCAGTTTGCCCAGTAAATTTACATAACTGCCTAGTTCATTATCATACCAGCCAAATATTTTAGCATGGGTAACCGGTATATTTAAATCGGCGGCCGCTTCGATGTCAAATTCCTGCATGGTGGCGGTATCAACCAGGATGAAACCGGTCCGGGTATGCGTTTCAACTCCCTCGATTACGATCGCAGCAGGGAAACCGGCGAGATCAGATGAAACATTTTGTTTCTCGCTGTAAATAACAAGCCCTTTTTGTGCTCCGCCGGCAGCCTTTTTATAGATTTCGTTGATTAGATCGCGGTTTAACTGCGGCTCTCCGGCTTCATTCAATTTGGTCTTGAAAGTTACATTAAGCATAATTAAAGAAGAAGTACTGGTTGGAATACGCACCGAGTCGGCCATAAAACCGACATTTCGGATATCCGGCATGATCTCTTCCAGGGCATCGGCGGCACCGGTAGTGGTAAGAATAATGTTGTTAAAAACAGAGCGGTTTTTACGCAGGTCGGAAGTGCCAGTTTTGGGTACAGCATCGAGGATATTCTGGTTATTGGTGGCCGCATGGACAGTAGACATCGAAGCAGTAATAATTGCTGATGTTTCCCGAGTTTCCAGTAAAGGCTTGATCATATGGGATAGACCGGTGGTAGTACAGCTGGCAGCAGAAAGAATATGGTGCGTGGCCGGATCATACTTATAGTGGTTGATACCATATACAAACATGCAGCTGTCGGACGGAAGCTTCTGCGCACCGTCGGCCATATTGAAAGGAGCGCTGATAATCACCTTTTCGGCCCCTGCTTCCAGGTGACCGCGCACACTGCCCTTCGGCCGGTCAGCCGGAGCAGTCGGATCTACAAGGCTGCCGGTACATTCGATCACAAGCTGCACTCCTTCCCTGGCCCAGTTAATTTCCCGGGGATTGCGTGAAGCCGTAAAAACCCTGATTGGGATACCGTTAATGGTGAAAAGTCCTTCATCCCGGTTGGTAATTTCCACAGAACAGGTTTTTCCGGAATAACCGTATAAAAAACGATCCAGAGTGCCATAGGTGGTATCTTTAACCAGGTAATCAATAATATCTTCTAGTTTACGACCAACCTTGCGGCCGGTATTAATGACAAAATAGTCAAAATACCCGACGCTCAAATGGTTCCAAAGGGTAAGCTTGCCAATCCTGCCGGCACCGTTAATACCAAGCGTCTGCATGCTTTGCAGGTAGCTGCTCACATTAATTCCTCCTTTGTTCCTCAGTTTAATTAAACATATTTGACCGGAAAACTGCCTGGATAGATACTGCCCAACTTCCCGTCAATTGAAATTGCATCGCCCTTGCGGATTACAAAATCGTTAATTGTGCAATATTTTTGCTCGTCATTTACCATAAGTTCTTTGCAATTAACAATACAAACTTTACCCAGTTTTTCAGCGGCCACGGCAGCATGGGAGGTAACTCCTCCCCGGCTGGTAACCAGGCCGTCACAGATAAAAATCATCTGGATATCATCGGGCACAGTATCGGGACGAATCAGGATATGCTTTTCATCGGGATATTCTTGCTTGTTGTTAATCAGATCTTCCATATCAAAACCGACAATACCGCTCAATGAGCCTCCACCGACTCCGATCCCTCTGCCGATCAGCTCCATCTCTTCAACCTGAGGACTAAAAACCGCCCTTTTCTCCTGCTGGACAATATTTTGCTCCCTGATTTGCAGGATGTAGAGATCTTCTGCTTGATCCGATTCAAAAGTAAATTCAATCTCCTGGTTATTGAAACTGTATTTTTCAATTAACTCGGTGGCAATTTCATGTAAACGCCGGTAAATTTCAGGAAATGCCGATTCAAGAGAAATGTCGCTTTCGTGATAATCATCTGTGCGCTGACTTTCTGAGATAGGCAAAGTATAAACAAGCCCGGCCACGATATCTTCTCCCTGGCTGCAGAGGGTAAAATCGCCATAAAGATTGACACCAGGTTTCTTTAGCTTTGGATTATGGGTAAAAACGACCCCTGAGCCTGAACGTTTAGAGCGATTGCCCATAACCATTTTTTGGACAAGCACCGCGGTTCCCCATTCATCGGCAATTTGTAAATGTTTACGATAAGCAACCGTTCGCTGTGAAGACCACGAATTAAAAATATTATTAATAGCCTGTTCCAGTTGATCGAAAGGATTTTCAGCAATAAACAGGTCATGTTCATTAAGCGTTTTTTTATACTCAAGTGCAAGCTCCTTCATCTGTCCGGCAGTAAAATTCGCTTTCCGTTCAACACTGTACTTTTCCTTGATCCGGACCATAACCTCATCAAAACAGTCACGATCCACACCGTGGGACATCCCCCAGCTTTGAATGAAACGGCGGTAAGAATCCCAGCCCATCCAGGCTGTTTCCGGGCTTTTCTCTAAAGCCTGGGCGATTTCATCGGTCATACCTACATTCAGAAAAGTCCTCATCGCGCCCGGCATGGAAAAAGCCGTACCCGAACGAACAGACAACAGCATGGGACGCTTGCTGCTGCCGAATTTCAGATTAGTTTTTTTCTCTATTTTCGCCAGTTGCCTGACCACCATGTTATGTAATTCCTGGTTCATGGAGGGATGTTCGAAGATCGTATCTTTATGCCTGTAGACTTCGGTGGTAAGCACAAAACCGGGTGGTATAGGCAAACCGTAAGCAAGCAATTTTTTCAGGTAATAAGCCTTAGCCCCAAGAAATACCTGGTTATCCATCTCGATGGTTTCACGATCGAGCGGACTGATCGCCAGGTCCGGATTATAACTCATTATATTATGAATATGCTTTTCTGAATAATTTTCCAGCATGTTATTGATCATATTCAACGCATTGGCTATAAACTGATCCAATTCCCGGACCAGGAAGGCAGAGGATAATATCTCCCGGTAAAAGATTTCCGACTCCTTGGCGATTGTTTCCGGCGTATCATCAAAAATCTGGGGAACTACAATGTTAATCGTCTCATCATAAACGCGGATAAAATATTCATTGATCAGCTCCTTGATATGTTGAGACATAAAGCGGAAGATATTCATATACTGGCTGAGGGTAACACTGGTTGAAGTTAAACTGTAGCGAAACATTTCCAGGGTTGAATTAAAATTCTGGTTAACCATTCCATCGAGTTCAAGGCCGGTTTTAAAAAGCACCAGCACCTCATATATATTATTTAATGTTTTAGCTGAGATATAATCCAGTTCCACTTCTTCAAGTATTTTTTCCATTAAACGTGAAGCAACCTGTTCCAGCCTGTACATCAACCCGAGCGCTTCAAATTTCGGTTCCTTGTACTGACCGTACATGGAAGGAATACCGGCGGCAATGTGCCGCTTGTAATAAATTGTTTCGATCGCTTCAGTTTCTTCCTTGTTCAGGATCACCTCTTTAAGCACAGCCATGTAGGCATAAACCTGTTTAAGGGCTTCAGGGTAGCGGTCCTGCTCCATCAATTCGTCAAAGCGTTCAATTTCTTCCCTGGTAAAAAAGCGGCTGCGTAATAACAGGCCGTTTATATCGCGGGTTTCGAAGGAATATTTTTCCATTAACAGCTGGTTCAACTGGACCAGGTAAAACAATCTTTTTTTATCTCTGTCTTTTTCTGCAGTAAGTGAATCCAGGTAGCCGGCGACTTCTTCTTCAGGAAGTTTTAGCAAACCGGATGAATCAACCTTAAAATGTTCACATGCGGCTCGCATCAAGCGGTTTACCCCCAAAAAAAGCTCATTATTTTCGTTAAGTGTGGCAAAAACATCGGCCGGTAAATAGTCTTGAAGCAGTTTTCGATCCTCTCTGAACCAATAACCGGCCACACGGTTGACCAATTCAATATGAGTATTGTTACTTTCAGTATGCACCTGCTTGCGCACGAAATGAATAACTCGATCCTTTCTGCCCGCTACTTCATCAATAATCGTGCTTACTTCACGCAGTCTTCCTTCAGCTCCAATTTCATTAAAATAAACCGGGAAAAAGCGGGCCACCTGTTTGACCTGTTTATAAACAGGGGCAATATCTGCATTTAGAAGTTTGGTCACATCCCGCTGGAACAGATCCGTATCGGAAATAAAAATGCCGCCAAGCTTTAAGTTTACCACCAGCGCCGAAAGAAGCTTTTTAAACTTATAAGGTGAAGTTTCGATCAAGTCAAGCCAAATGCGTATGTTTTTAACATGGTCGGCATTTGCTCTTGTCTCCCAGTCACTGGTAATTTCAATTTTTCCGGGGTATATAAAGCCAAATTCAATCAATTTCTGCATGTAGTGAGCGGTTATATCCTGGTTGTCAATATTAACTATCTCTTTGCCAAGGGTAAAAAGACAATCTAATACAGTATCTGTCTGCTGGTCTTTGAGCTCATTAAAGATGCTGAAAACCATGTTGACAAAGTGGTATATCTCTGCGTGTTCAAGCTCTGCAAGAGCAGTTTTAAGTAAACGGTTCAAATCATAAAGAAGGTGTTTTTTCAACTGGATCATACCAGGAATATGCAGGGCAAAAAGAAGGTAGTATACTTTTTCGATCGAAAGGTTAAATTCTTCACTAAAATGACGGAAATGATTGGCAATATCATTAAAAAAGAGGTTTGATTCAATTTCTTCCCAGGTATGCGAGTTGTCGATGCGAGAAGAAAGTTCATCAAAAAATTCTTTGCCTATTAACTTGATTTTCTCCCGGTAAATAGGTTGAAATAATGTCAACTTGCTTTCAAACCAGGCTTCAGCGTTTGTTGTCTCAGACCAGTACGCACAACATCTGCGCAAAATTGATTTAGTCAGTCGACAAACTTCCGGGTTAAATTCAGGAACAGCTGCAGCCCGGGCCAAATATTTTTTAAAATAACCGGAATTGCGCAGATAAATTTCTTCATCTTCAGCCATTCCTTTTTCAATCAGGGCCAAACAGCGCCAGATCACCTCGTGCGGGTAATTACCTTCATTCAATAATCGGTCCGTGAATTTAAACAGAGTTTTAACCAGCTGTTCCCGCTGCTTTTCTTCCAAGTCTTTAGCTAAAAGATCCTCAAAAATTGACACCAGGAAAAGCAGTGCTTCTTCTGATTCTTCAATGGAGCTATAAAGCCATAAATCAGTCAGGCTGATTGTATGCAGGTTTTCAATAATATAGTCGTAGTTTGGGTGGGGGTGATTATATTCAGTGAAGAGCTCTTCGGTTCTCCTGTTGATACCCCAGTAGGAAGATGATAAAGAAACAAACCAACTGTGTTTTGGTGGGAGCTCTGTCTGCTCATGTTTTGTCTGGGCCAGATTTATTTCCAGCGCCCCCGATTTAAAACCGGCGTCCATCTGCTCACCTCAATATAAACTAACCTGATTATAGTATATCATTATTGGGCTTCTTTTGTTTACCAGTAAATACTTTTTTTTATTATTATTTGACCGCCAGCGGCAAATATTTTAAATATTTACCGGAGCTTGTATTATTATTGCAGGTTCTATATCATATTATACATAATAGCAAAACATAACAAGCCATTTCATATAAACCGCTGACACTAAAAGAAGCTTGTGTAATGATTTTAAATAATCCGGACCTGGTAGAGGGAACAGGAGTGATTCTCTCTATTTTTTTGATTATCGCTTTGATCCGCAGAGGTGGGAAAATGTGCTGGGTTTTACTACTGGCTGCTTTCATCCCGGCTTTAACCAACGGCAATGCTATCTTACACAATCTAACAGGGAAGCTGCTTCTTTATCAATAAGCAAGATTAAATCCCGGTGAAGCTGTAATAAGGAGGCAGGTGTTTTGGTTGATACCAGGCCGCTAAATGATTCCCGGATAGCCGGAGCTTTATTCTGTCCGCTTGCCATAAGCAGGATTTTTGCTGAATGCATTATTGAACCGACCCCCATGGTAATCGCCTGCCGGGGCACCTCATCGGGAGTATCGAAAAAACGGCTGTTGGCTTCAATGGTTTCTTTTGCCAAATTCACAAGGTGTGTTTGGGCTTGGAGATGCTGACCGGGCTCGTTAAAACCGATATGTCCGTTAACCCCGAGACCTAAGAGCTGAAGATCAATACCGCCCGCATTAATGATCTTGCGATCATACTCTCTGCAGATTTCACCGCTATTCCAACCGTCGCTGCAGCAGGGAATGTTTATATTTTCCGCATTAATATTAACATGATCAAATAGGTTGCGGTTCATGTAATAATGATAGCTCCGGGGGTGCTCCGGGCAAAGACCGATGTATTCGTCCAGGTTAAAAGTTACTATTGAAGCAAAATCAAGCTTGCTTTCCCGGTACATTTTAACCAGTCGCGCGTACATCCCCTCCGGCGTTGATCCAGTGGCCAATCCCAAAACTGCATTTTTGTTATGAAACATTTCTTCAGCCACGATGTTTGCCGCCTTGTCGCTTAGCTCCCGGTAACTGTCAACCACATAAAATTCCATTGCTTAAACATTCCCCGCCACTTATTAATTGGTTAAAACCGGCAATTAAAATATTTCTTCTTTCTCCTCGGTAGTATAAAACAAAGCCATCAGCTCTTCCTGATCGACTGCCCCGAAAGCAGAAATTAAAGTTTCCTCGGCTTTTACCCGGTTTTGCCGTGCATCCTCTTCAAGCAAGCTAAGTTTGTGCACCAGGCCATAACCTGTCAACAAATGCTTCACCCGGCAGTAAAGATCAAAACTGCCGTACAGGTATTGTCCTTCATAAAGAATCTTTGAAGCAACCATTGCTTTGAAATCGCTGAACTTCAGCTGTTCTTTAACAGTATTCAGATCTTTTATAATATAGTCAACCTCTTCTTTGGAGACCGGATTGGTCAGTAAATTATATTTTTCCCTGTATATTGCTTCATCAAGACTTTTAATTAATTGGCCGGGCAGGTTATCGGTAACCACTATTATGTCGAGATCAGAACCTTTAACCAGTTCACCGGTGGAAGATTCCGGTCTCGGCTCTGAGTGGGCCATGTTAAAAACCACATCACCGGCGATTATAAAAGATGATTGATCGATAATTGTTTCCCGGTCCGGATGCTCATCAACCAGGCGGCGAATCATATCCCGGGCCAGGTTTATTTTTTTATTGCTGATCGTGTTGATTTCTTTTTCAAGTTTTTCTGCCTGGACAATCATGTCCGGTTTATTTGTTCTTAATCCGACAATGGTATAGTTCAGAAATTCTCTCATGATCGAAGGAGATAAGCGGGCATAACCTTTGACTTTCATATCTAACCGCAGGTACCTTTTACCGACGACACAGGTTATAACCTGATCCAGCGTGTTGCAAATTTTCCAGAGCCTGAAAACATCCATACCGGTTTCCCGGATTAAATCTTTACCGGTTAATGGACCATGGTTTTCAAGCAATCTGATTACCGTCTCCATTACAGCCTCCTCTGATCTATTTCCAAAATCTCCTGGATTTGCTTGACTTTAATGATCGTGTTCGGCGAATAATAACCTCTTGCTGTTCCGTTAGGATAAAGCAGTACATTTTTACCCATTAGTGTCCCAGGCGCAGTAACACTGTTGCAACCTGTCTCAACACCGTCAGCTAAAACCGCTCCAAACTTGCGCAGGCCGGTTTCATAAACCTGATCATAAATATTTAAAACAACCGGGGAGTCAACCATTTTTAAATTGGCCAGTTTGGTTCCGGCCCCGAGGTTAATCTTGCCTAGAATGCTGTCCCCGATATAGGCAAAGTGCCCAGCTTTACTGTCACCGAGCATCACAGAAGACTTTATTTCAGTGGCATGACCGACTACGCAGTCATTTCCGATCATGACATCACCACGGATATAGGCGCCGTGTCGAACCTCGGTGCGATCACCGATTATGGCCGGACCCTTGATCAGGGCCGAAGGCTCGATAATCACATCCTTACCCAGAAAGATCTGGTCATCCAGCAGGTATGATCCCCCGTATATAATGCTCGCCCCATCCAGAACAATCCCTTCTTTTTTGACTACCGGCTTCTTACCTTCTGTGTCGATAACAAATCCGGAACTGAGCACAATTCCTTCATGTAAAATAATCGTTTCTTTGATGAAAACATCCCCATTACGAATAGCTTTAACATTAGGCCGAATGTTTTCCTTGATAAAAGGCTTTAACCTGGGCAATGCTTCCCAGACATATTCTGTATCTTTAAAAAGATCCTGAAAAATATTATCATCCAGCGCAAAAAAATCTATTGCCCGCAGCAAATAAAACCCCTCCTTATAACTGCCTTGATAAACTGCCTTGCAAAAAAACGAATTTCTTATTATTTAAGCACAGGGCCATTATATACAGGCATATACGAACAGGCAATACCATTTTACCCTGGTTATAAAAAAATGCAGGCAGCACCGAGTTGTAAAGATATAAGCGGCATTTTTTCCTAGACCGCTATCCACTCAATACTGCAAGCATATTTTTCAATACAGTAATTCGCTAATCGGCCGGCAGAAAATCATTTTCCGTAAAAAATACTAAACAGCAGTATTTATGACTGTGAAGCAGCTTTATGATAATCGTCCATCAGCCTTGGAACTGTCCGGGCGGCATCTCCCCAGAGGGTGATCACGTTTTCCTGATCATAAAGCGTGTTTGCCACTCCGGAGTAACCGGGCTTTTCGTCCAGGTTGCAGACAACAACCGATC
>SLRT01000022.1 GCA_007130825.1 Syntrophomonadaceae bacterium
CCAATTCGGAAGAAAGGTCGCCGGTCGTAATCGTTCCATCAAAATCTACAAAGTATGCTGCATTTGCGCTCATAAAAGCCTCCAATTTAAAATATGAAAGAAGTTATCCAGGTGCTTTGCTCATTTTTATTATTAAAATGATTCGCTACTGCGAAGAGTAAACATTTAAAATAGTACAGTATAAAACTGAAAAGTCAATTCCCCGCACCCTGGCTATTAATCAAAAAGCCCGGTCACGTCCGCAGGGGATTCAGCCAATATCCGGGCGCCGCCATCCAGCAACTCTTTAGCTGAGCGAAAACCCCACAGGGCCCCCACCGGGAAAAACTTTCCGGCCACAGCGGTTTGCATATCAGTATTAGTGTCGCCTAAGTAAACGATCTGCTCAGGTTCCAACTGCATTTTTTCAGCAATGAGCAGGGCTCCCTTTGGATCAGGTTTTCGGCGAACACCTTCTTTTATGCCGCATACGGCAGTGAAGTCCCATGCGGGCAACAAGGTCTCCACGGTTATGGTAGTGAACTCATGAGGTTTATTTGAAAAGATCGCCTTAGGAATTCTTCTTTCTTGCAAAAAATCGAGCATTTCAGGAACCCCGGGATAAGGCCTGGTATGCTCGGACCATCTTCTGCTGTATTCCTCTTTTACCTCTTTTACATAAGCTGGAATATCACTATTGTCAATAATGTTTGCGGGAAATGCCCTCTGCACGAGCATTTCAATACCTTCACCGACAAAATAACGATAATTATCAACCGGATGGGTTTTGAAACCTTTTTTCCTGAGAATTGCGTTAACCGAAAATGCCAAATCCTGCAAAGTATCCAGCAGGGTTCCATCAAGATCAAAGATAATCGCTTTATAACCCACCAGCAGCTCTCCTCTTCTTAACAGAAAATAACAAGGTCCACAGTCTATTGTTTAGATTTATAATCCTTTTGATCGATAACAGTTTTTTTTACTGGCAGTCCCTGAGGCAAAAAACAACGGGGACACCCCCGCTACTCAACACTGTCTTAGAGTGTCGGGAAAATCCCCATGACTTAACAGCAAACATTGTTAACTGGTTTTAGTCCAGCGACCGACCAGGGGCAGGACCGATTCCGGGTAAAAGCTTCGGAAAATGCGGTAATAATAAAGTTCTTCTTTGTTCCTGACCGGTACCGGGGCTTCCGCTGACTCTTTGGCAAATTCATCATCACTGATCGCGTCCTCAGCAACTGCGGTCAGCATATCTGATGAACCTGATCCCTGGTCGAACTGTTCCTTCTCGCGCCAGGCAACTTTACTTCCAAGTTCTTCTTCAAAAGCTCTCCTGAGAATCCACTTGTCCACCGGTTCATCTTCGAAATCATGGAGTTTCCAGTCGAGAGGAAATTGTTGGACAAGTTCAAGCAGAGCCGGCTTCAAAAAAGGTACCCGGCACTCAAGACCATGAGCAGAATTCATCCGGTCCACCCTCTGTAAACCGGTACGGCTGAGGTTTTTAATAAAGTTTTCAATTTCTGCAGTGATCTCTTTTTCAGAATCAAGCGTTTTAAGGTAGCTGTAACCGGCAAATATTTCGTCAGATCCTTCTCCGGTCAGCATAACGCTGCGTCCGTCAGCTGCAGCCTGGCGGGCGGCAATAAAATTGGGAATTGACGAGCGTACATAAGCACAGTCAAAAGATTCAAGGTGATAAATTACCGAAGGCAAAATTTCGAGCATTTCATCCAGTTCATAAGTATAAACATGCGGGTTTGAGCCGATGCGTTCAGTTACTATTGAGGCATATTCGATATCCTTGCTGCCTTTAACCCCCACGGTATAAGTATTAATTTGCTCCGAAGAAATTTCTGAGGCCAGGGCCGCCACCACGCTGCTATCCAGACCGCCGCTTAAATACACACCAAGATTTTCCACGTTGGTAATGCGCTCTTCGACGGCAAGCCATAGCAGATGGCGCATTTTTTCTTCGGCCTGCTGAAGCGAAAGCTGGTTTTTTTTAAAAACTTTGGGCAGGTTGTAATACCTGATCCAGCCTTTACCTCTTTCATAATAACTGCCAGGCGGGGCTTCTTTAATCGGGCTGTCAAGATCAGTCAAGGCTTTGATTTCCGGGGCAATATATAAAGTTTTATCTTTAATGGTATAATAAAGAGGTTTAACCCCAAACGGGTCTCTTGCTACCAGACACCTGCCATCTTCTCCAAAGTAGGCAAGGGCAAATTCGCCCTCAATGTGATCGAAACAGGAAAGGCCTTCTTTTTCCAGCAGTTTAATAAACTTTTCTTCTCCTTCACTGCCTTGCAGGGCATCTCCTTCCTCTTCCGGGAAAAGCAGGTAACCATCCAGAGCGGCAGATGATGAACCGTCAAAACCATTTGAAGTACTGCTTAACACAGCTAAACTGTAACATTCATCATCACAGTCTTTCTCTCTGCAGGTCCCACGAAAATTAACCTTTTCTATCAGCGGATCCATATCGGCCGTATCGTCTTTATCGCCAAACACGCCAATTAATCCGGACATAACAATCAGCTCCTGTAAATTATTTATTTCCTACCTCTGTAGAAGACTGTATTAAAAGTATATCACATATGGGGGTAATTGTAAAAAAAACCCTTGGTGTAAGGCTTTTTAGTCTTTCTTGTAGTAAAGGGCACCGACAGGACAGGCGTCCACACACAGGGTGCATTCATTGCAACTCAATTCGGCCAGGGGTAGGTTGTTAAAGGTGGTTAGTACACGATCGATGCCGCGTTTGGCAAAACCAAATATCCACGCCTCCGCCCCGACCCGATCAGCCCAAACGCACTGCCCGCAAAGAACACACCGGCTGCGATCAAGGGCAAACTCATCCGGGCTATCATCAAGCTCAAATGTCCTGTTAAAAGGCTTTAAGCGGTTATGCTTTAATTTAATACCCCGTTCTTTGGCTATCTTCTGGAGAGCACAATTACGGTTGGCCGGACATTCACGGCAGTTCAGGTTGTGATCTGAAAGGAGCAATTCAAAAGCGGTTTTAACAAGGCGATCCACCTGCGGGCTCCTTGTTTTTACCACCATGCCTTCTTGAACCTGCCTGCTGCAGGCAGTAACCGGACGAGACACTCCTTCTATTTCAACAAAACAAAGGCGGCAGGAAGAATTAGGCCTTTTTTCCTCTTTAATAGCACAAAGATGAGGAATATAGATGTTGTTTTCCAAGGCAGCCCAGAGCAATTTATCGCCAGGGCGGGCCTTTATTTCTTGATCGTCAATATTAACTGTTATATGTTCACTCACTTTGCTTTACGCTCCTTTTCCGCCGGTAAAACAGGGGGGGAAAGTTTGATCACAGCACTATATTCGGGCGGGCAGGCTTTACGGCAATTATCGCACTTCACGCATTTATCCTGATCAATTGCTTTTAGTCCGTCATCCCTGGTGTAAATAGCCTCAGTCGGACAACTGCCGACACAAACATTGCACAGCTTACTGCATTTGGGCGGTTCAATATAGTATAAAAGCAGGTCGCGGCAAACCAGGGCCGGACAGCGTCCTTCTTCTATATGAGCTTTATATTCATCTTCAAAATATTTTAGGGTAGTTAAAACCGGGTTGGGAGCCGTGCGACCCAGGTTGCATAAAGAACCGTCACGGACATCTTCACTTAACTCTTTTAAAAGTTGCAGGGTCTCAGCATCACCCTGACCCCTGGTTATAGCGGTCAGGATATCCAGCATATGTTTAGTTCCCAGGCGGCAAAAAGTACATTTCCCGCATGATTCATGCTGTGTAAATTCCAGAAAATAGCGGGCCACTGCCACCATGCAATCATCCTGATCCATGACCACCAGGCCACCTGAGCCCATAATAGCCCCCGCTTCATGAAGAGAATCAAAATCAATCGGCACATCAAGGGATGATTGCGGCAGGCAGCCTCCGGACGGGCCTCCAATCTGCACCGCTTTGAATTCCCTCCCGTTAGGCAGCCCGTCACCAACCTCTTCAATCAACTGGCGCAAAGTTGTACCCATGGGAACCTCGACCAGGCCAGTATTATTTATTTTGCCAACAAGCGAAAAAACAGCAGTCCCGGGACTTTCCGGAGTGCCGATAGCTTTAAACCATTCTGCTCCCCGGTTTATGATCATTGGCACATAAGCGAAAGTTTTAACATTGTTAAGTACCGTCGGCTTCTTTCGAAAACCCTGTTCAACCAGGCGGGGCGGCCTGCTTTCAGGAAGACCCATTTTGCCCTCCATCGAATTGACCAGGGCCGTTGCTTCACCGCAAATAAACGCTCCCGATCCCTGAAATATTTCGAGATCAAATGAAAAATCAGTGCCAAGTATTGAAGACCCGAGCAGCCCCTTTTCACGGGCCTGTTCGATAGCCTCCCGGACATGTTTAACAGCACGGGGATATTCCGCCCGGATATATAGATAGCCCTGGTGGGAACCAACAGCAAAAGCGCACAAGATCATACCTTCAATAACCAGGTGAGGATCTGATTCCAATATGCTGCGGTCCATAAAAGCTCCGGGATCTCCTTCATCAGCATTACAGATCACGTACTTTTCATCTCCACTGCCATTTACACAGGCTTCCCACTTGATCCCGGCCGGAAAACCTGCCCCACCACGACCCCTAAGGTTGGCTGCTTTAACTTCTTCTAAGACCTGCTCCGGTTTTTCTGAAAGCGCTTTTGCCAATGCGCTGTACCCATCATTAGCAATATAGCTTTCAATTTTGCTGAAATCAGTAAAACCGCAGTTTTCTAAAATCAGCTTCTTTTCATAAACACCCCGCGGGAAGTCTTCAAATGTGGGAAATTCATCATTACGTTCAAGGGCAGCGAGGGCATATTCATAAGAAGGATCATCACCGGCCAAAAAATCTTCCACCAAGCGGTGAACAAGGCCTTCGTCAAGATATCCATAACAGACGGGTGGAAAACCGGGCTTGGCAATTACCGCCAGCGGTTCGGCATAGCAGTGTCCCAAACAGCCCACTTCTATTACTTCAGCATCCAGGCTTTTGGCTTCAATTTCGTTAACAAAATTTTCCTTAACCTGCTGAGCCCCGGCAGCCAGCCCACAAGTGGCTGTGCCAACAAAAACTTGCGCTTTATCTTTCCCGGCCTGCACCAATTCCTGCGCCTGATCCCGCATTTTATCATAAAGTTCCTGTGGATTAGTTTTCCCCATTATTTCCGTCCTCTTCCGTCCCTGACTTCTGCTCACCTGGGGATTCCCCGTTTTCTTCTAAAGCAAGCATTATACCATCAACTCTGGTCGGAGTAACTTTGCCTTCCACCTGATCGTCAACCACCACTACCGGCGCCAGGGTGCAGCATCCTACACAGGCTACCCGATCGAGGCTGTAGCGCCTGTCCGGGCTTGTTTCCCCTTCTTTAATCTCCATCCGGCGCTCAAATGATTCCAGGGTAATATCACCGCCAACCATGTAACAGGCGGTGCCAAGGCACACTTTTACCTGGTGCTTGCCGGGCGGGTTGAGCCTAAATTGATTGTAGAAGGTTGTCAGGCCGTATATATCAACTGCAGGCACACTAACCCCTTCTGCTATTTTTTCCATAGCCAGTGCCGGCAGGTAGCCCAGTTTTTTCTGGACCTGTTGCAAGATGGGGATTAAGTTTTCACGGGTTTTCGAGTTATTGCCGAGGACTTCCTTTACACAGGCAAGTATTTCTTCGCGCTCGCCTTCCACTAGCTGCAATGATTACATCTCCTGACTCATAATTTTAATACTGTGCTTCATGGTATCATGGCCCGTCTCATCGTAACGATGAAGATAAAAAACAGTCGCCTGATCCAATGCCGAATTCCACTTATCAATTATAACACTTTTTCTAGGTTATTGCAGAGGGTTAGTAAACAACCCGGTAAAGCAATTCCTCATTATAACCAGTTGTAATTTTTATATAACCGCAGAGCATTTTGTTTACTACTTCATCACCGGTATCGACAAACAGGTGTCCGGACTCCAGTGAAAATATTTTTTCCCTGGTGGCCACCACAATAATATTCTCCTTGCCTGTCTGCCTGATCACATCTGCGCTGATCTGCTGATTGCCCCGGCCAAATATATAGCCCTGGCCGCCGATAACGGTAACCACAATTTTTGCTCGTTTCCCCTTAATCAGGTCAAGCAGTTGTTTTTCATTGACATCTTTGGCAAGCAGTTTCCCGTTCAGAACAACATCTACCCCGAGCAAGGTGTTATCCAGGCCAAGTTTATTCATAACCGGACCGATCGTCGATCCCGGACCGATAATATAAACAACATCCTGTTCCATTTTTTCCACAACACTCTCAGCAATTGCTTCCAGGACAGATGCTTCTGTTTCCGCTCCGCCTATTTTTAAATGCTGCATCAAATCACCGGCACAGGGCACCTGCAGGTAACCATAAAGGCGGGCTGAAAGACGACCTTCCCGAAATGCTTCCTCGTCTATATCCATGACCTCGGCCCGGCGCAGAGGCAGGCCGGCATCTTTAAGAAACTGGACGGCCAGCTCCCCGGCGTTACGGGGAGTGGTGGCATAAACGGCTGAATGTATTTTTACCCCGGCCGGAATACCAATTGCCGGCAGGGTGGAATTCTCACCAAGAGCATTATAGATATTGCGGGCTGTTCCATCACCCCCGGCAAAAATAAGTAAATCAACTCCCAGGTTGGCCATTTCCCGGGCTGCTTTTTCCGTATCATCTGCAGTGGTCTGTGCGCTGATCCCGGAAATTACCCGCGGATCAAACCCACACCGGCGGGCAACTTCCTCACCCATCGCCCCCGGACAGGTGAGCAATTCCAATTCATTTTTGCCGGCCGATAAAACCTGCAGGGCAATAGCCGCTTTGTCTGCAGACTCGGCACGAGCTCCCATCGCCCGGGCTTTTTCAACTATTTCGGGGCCGTCGGTTCCTTTTAAGCCAACCTTCCCACCCATGCCGGCCACGGGATTGACGATAAGCCCTATTTTTTTCATCGGCGTCCAAAATGAAGGGGCGATTTATTGATGACCATTGCCGCTTCCCAAACCGATTCAGAAAGCGTCGGGTGGGGGTGAATAAGTTCGGCCAGCTCGGCGGCAAATGCTCCCCTGGCTACGGCCAGGGCTCCTTCCTGGATTAAATCTGAGGCATGGGGACCAAGGATATGGACTCCAATAACTTTTTGTTCTTCACCGGCAGCAATAATTTTAACTGCTCCTTCAACTTCATTCTGGGTGACCGCTTTGCCGCAGGCTGAAAAAGGAAATTTGCCTATCTGCAGGTTTTCAAACCCTTTTTCTTTAACCTCTTCTTCACTTAAGCCGACACAGGCCAGTTCGGGATCTGTAAAGAGGCATGCCGGCACAACAGAACCGTCAAAATGAGTGTCAATACCGGCTATGTTCTCAGCAGCAACCAGACCCTGGTGATAGGCAACATGGGCCAGGAAATAACCCGGGGCAGTAACGTCACCGACTGCATAAATACCCGGAACCGTAGTTTCCATCTTGCTGTTAACCTCGATTCCGCCATCATCGTATTTTACTCCCAGGGCATCGAGGTCCAGATCGCCAAATGTGGCCTTGCGTCCTACCGAGAGCAGCACTTTTTCAGCCTCTATAACCTCTTCACCTTTCCGCCCGCTCGCGGTAAGCTTAAGACCGCCTTCAGTTTCTTCAATCATTTTAACCGGGGTATTCATCATGATCTGCAATCCGCTTTTGCGCAGATAAGCAGACAGGCGCCTGACCATTTCCAGATCCATGCGGCGAAGCAGCCGTTCACTGCGGTGGACAATGGTCACCTTGCTACCCAAACCGGAAAAGATCGAAGCCATTTCCAGGGCAATTACACCTCCGCCAATAACCACCATCGTTTCGGGCAGTTCTTCAAGAGCCAGTGCTTCCCAGGAAGTAATTACCCCGGGCAGATCCAGGCCGGGTGTAGGTGGAAATATTTCTTCACTGCCTGTGGCTATAATAATATTTTCTGTTTCAATTTTTATTTCCTCACCGGTTTTTAAGGTTATATTGACCAGGTTCGGAGTTAGCGCTTTAGCTGTGCCGGAAAAAACATCGACCTTGCTATTTTTGAGCAGTTCACCGATATGCCCGGTCAATTCTTCGACAACTTCTTTTTTCTTCTCCTGCAGCCTGGCAAATGAAAAATCAATATTTTGAAGTTCAAAGCCAAACTCCCCGGCTGAATGAATTCGGCGGTATAAAGAAGCCCCGTGGGTTAAAACCTTGGTTGGTATACAACCATGATTAAGACATACCCCACCCAAATCTTCCTTCTCAATTACTGCTGTCTTTAAACCCAGTGAAGCCGCCCTTAATGCGGCCAGGTAGCCCCCCGGTCCGCCACCGATTATCGTTACCTGATAATTTTCGCTCACCTTTTAATCCTCCTTGTTATTAATCAGCCCTTAAAACTGGTAAATACGGCCGGGATAACCATGGAAAAAGCTTTGACCAGTGCCCGGGTCATGCGATCATAACTGATATTATATCCCAGGTCGTTTAAACCGGCCGCTTTTTTACCAAGTTCGATCTCTTGTTCACTCTTATTCCGGCGCTGATTATTTTTTAAAACTTTCCGGTAAAGCTCTGTCGGCAGCGCAAAAAGAATAGCGCCATGCTGTAATATTATACCATTCCTGCGCAGCTGTGCGCTGCCGACCACTTTTTTCCCATCAACTTGTATTTCATAAGCTGTAGAACTGTCAAAACATGAACCGGGAGCCAAACCGGCCCTGCTCTCTTCTTCCGGTGTAACCGCAGCCAGGATACCCAACAAATTAAATGCTGTCACAATACCGCGGCTGATTGCCCGGTAGGCATCCATTACCCCGCCTTTATTGATAAATGGATGAACTTCGGGCACTATGATACTGTAGGTCAGTTCCTGATTATGAAGTACCGCCCGTCCGCCGGTTGGACGACGCACAACATCAACACCGGCTTCGCGGCAGGCAGCCAGGTTAACCACCTCGTTTTCATCCTGAAAATAACCCAGGGACACAGCCGGAGGAAACCAGCGATAGAGACGAAGTGTGGGCGGGCATTCGCCTGTGGCTACTTCTTCCATCAGTTCAGCGTCTTTTTCCATATTTTCCTTTCCCCTCATTGGGGGGTCGAGAATAAGGCGCCATTGATAACGCATCGCTGCTTCCTCCTGCCAACAATAGAATATATTACATTTTCAATGAATCGAAAAGTAATCTTAAAGCAGTTTCTCTTTCGTTCCTGTTTAGCTTCCGGTGATAATTATAAATTATTCCACCCGGCCGTTCATTATAGAAAGGACGGTTGCAATCCGGGCAGCCACTGGTCTGGAAAGCAGTTCCCTCGGCCAAAAGCGGTTTTAATTGTGGGGCCGCCTTTCCGAATGTTACCAGGCGTCCGTTTTCAAATTTAAATGAAGACAGCTCTGCCGCTTTCGTCTGCAGCAGATAGTGACCGGCCTGTATTCTGCGGTAGGAATCCAGCGCCGGAGGAAGCCTTTTTTCCAACGGGGTTCCTTTCAGGGGGACAAACGCAAAAAGCGCTACTGTCACTTTAGCTTCTACCAGCCTGTTAATCAAAGACAAAGCTTCAGCTTCACTTTCACCCAGACCACAAATAATATGGGTGCTGATTTGTCCCGGCAGTCTGCGGGCACAAGCAAACAGCAGGTCAAGACGTTTCTGCAGCGAACCCCCCTTGATATTTTGATAAGCCAGGGGGTTAACCACATCGAGAGAAACACTGATCCTTTCTGCTCCCGCTTCAATAAGCCTGACCGCTTCTTCTTCATTTTGTATCCAGGCTGAAAGAGAAATGGGCAATTGTGATAACTGCTTTAGCCGGGCAATTATATCAAGCAGAGTTTCAATTCCGTCAGCATGCCTGACCGACTGGAGACAAATTCGCCCGATCCCTTTATTTTCGGCATGAATCAGGCTGTTTTCAACTTCTGCCCAGGAAAACTCGGGCCAGGTAACCCGGCCCAGCCGGTTAAGCGCTTCGTTCTCACCATTTGCCTGGGGACAAAAAGAACAATTCATCAGGCATAGATTTCCGGAAAGCAGGTAAGCTGTTGTCGGATAAGCATCCATCTGGCTGGTGTTTAAGCCCATGCAGGCGGCGCTTCCAGCTGAAATACGGATCATAAGGAACAGCACTCCTCTGAAAATTTGATAGAAAGACCGATCCGAGAAGCTTGCCGGCGTGCCTGCGGCGCGGGTATAACCAGCTTGTTTACCCCCGCCCTCAGAGCGTAGGTGTCAACTATTTCACGGTAACGCCCCCCCGGACGCATACAACCCAGGTAAAGGGGCGTATGGGGAAACATCAGGCGGGCGGTAGCCATAAAATGGGCCACTTCTTCCGGCGGGGGCGGCGGGCATTCGCTAAAAGCAGTCTCTGCTGTCGGTCTGAATATGATCATACTGATCGCTTCCACTTTTTCCTTCCTAAGCAAATGCAGCGCTTCGTATTCAGCCTTTACCCTGCCTTCGTTAATTCCGATGCACAGGTGAGGGATCACCCTGCTATATCTCTGCAGGAAGCGGTATGAAGCCAGGTAATCTGCGACTGTAACCGGTAAACCGTATACTGCATCAATAGTATCGTTGTCCCCGACAAAATCAAATGAAACCACGCTGGCAATTTCAGATAACCGGCGAGCTTCTTCTTCAGTAACCAGGCCGGTATGCAGGTTTAGAGGTCCTCGTTCGGCCAACGCTTTCAAGGCAGTCCAATTCTGTAGCAAAGGCACCCGACCCTGCCTGTCGGAGCCGCCTGATACTAAATAACTGCTTTCCTGCCCTGCCGGCTTGTTCAGAATTTTTTTTAATGAATCCATACTGCGCAGGTAAACACCGGAACAGTGAGCGCAGTTCAAAGCGCAGTCATTTCCGGTTACACTAACCGGCAAAGTGCGGCGGGGAGTAACAAATTCAATGGTATCGGGGAAGTTAGCCTGCCTGGCCTGCCAGGCCCGGTTCAATATATTTTCCAGATCAGGGTCTTTTTGTCCCTCTTTTTGCTCCATGTTTTCCTCCGGGATACTACACAAGCTTTCAAATTTTTGTCATGGCCCTAAATTCTTAATTTTACTGACAACATATATCATCCTAAATTATTATAGGCCAAATAATAAAACAGGGGAAGCAGAAAAACTAACACACTCTTCCTGCCGCCCCTGGTGCGAATCATAAGTTGAAAACCATAGCGCCGGACCTTTCATTAATTGAACCGCTTTAAACAATTAAACAAAGATCGTATGATCTTTTGATCGCTTGTTGAGCTGTCAGTCGATCCTGATGTTACTCTTTTTCCCAGCGCAATACCGGATTACGGACCGCGCGCACCTCGTCAAGGCGGCCAACAACCGTGTAATGAGGACCGGCGGCAACTTTTTCTGCATCTTTATCGATATCTTTAGCTATTTCCTCCATAGCCTGGGCATAAGCGTCGAGGGTTTCTTTGCTTTCGGTGTCATTCGGTTCGGTCATCAATGCTTCATCCACGATCAAGGGGAAGTAAACTGTCGGCGGGTGGAACCCGCGATCAAGTAAAGCTTTGGCAATATCGCCGGCCCCGGCCCCTTTTTTCTTCTCCGGCTTGGCTGAAACAACAAATTCATGCTTGCGGAGACGATCATAAGGAATGGTATAGGTCTTTTGCAGCAGGCTGGCCAGGTAATTGGAATTGAGCACAGCATCGGTGGAAACCTGCTTCAAACCTTCCGCTCCCATCATACAAACATAATTGTAAGCCTTGACCACGACTCCGAAGTTGCCGTAAAAAGACTGAACCTTACCAATGCTATCCGGTAAATCGTAGTCAAAATAAAACTGCTCGCCTTTCTTGTCAACCAGCGGAACCGGCAGGAAAGGTATTAGCCTTTCTTTAACACCGACCGGCCCGCTGCCCGGACCACCACCGCCATGTGGTGTTGACAAAGTTTTATGGATATTGAGGTGAACTACGTCAAATCCCATGTCGCCAGGACGGGCATAACCCATAATCGCGTTCAGGTTGGCTCCGTCATAATAGAGCAGACCGCCCTTATCGTGAACAACCCTGGCCATCTCGGTTATTTCTTCTTCAAAAAGGCCCAGTGTGCTCGGGTTGGTCAACATCAAAGCCGAAGTTGTATCATCTACAGCCTCCTTAAGGGCTTCGAGATCAACATTGCCCCGCTCATCTGCGGGGAGCTGCACCACTTCATAACCGGCCATGGTCACCGTAGCCGGGTTGGTCCCGTGCGCGGTGACCGGGATGAGCACTTTATTGCGTTTATGATCACCCCGGTGGCGGTGATAGGCCTGAATGACCATCAAACCGGTCAACTCGCCATGGGCACCGGCTGAAGGCTGCATAGTAAATCTTTCCATCCCGGTCAGCTCTTTTAAGCGCTGCTCCATGTTATAGTACAATTCCAGCGCACCCTGAACCGTTTCCTCCGGCTGGCATGGATGTAAACAGGCAAAACCGGGCAGGGCAGCGACCTCCTCATTTACTTTCGGGTTATACTTCATTGTACATGACCCGAGAGGATAAAACCCGGTATCAACCCCAAAGTTACGGGTAGAAAGCTCGGTATAGTGGCGAATTACTTCAACTTCCGAAAGTTCAGGCATATCCGGCGGTTCGCTGCGCTGCATCTTCTGCGGGAGCAGTTCATCCAGGGGTTTTTCCGGCACATCGCAGGACGGCAGAGAATATCCCTGTCGTCCGGAACGTCCCATTTCAAATAGCAGGGCTTTTGATTTTCTCATTTCCATCCCTCCAGTTCCCGGACCAGGGTATCAATTTCTTCTCGGGTCCGTTTCTCAGTTACGGCAAAAAGCATGGTGTTTTCCAACTCCGGATAAAATGGAGCTGCATCGACTCCACCAAGAATATCTTTTTGGAGCAGCTTCTTGTTCAGTTCTTCCGGTTTGCCGGGAATACTGAGCGCAAACTCCTTGAAGTTGAAACCCGGGAATGCCGGCTCAAAACCGCTGAGGGCCGTGATTTTTTCCCGGGCATAATTTGCTTTTTGCAAACACTGTTCAGCCACCTCACGCATTCCCTTCGGACCCAATGCAGCCATGTAAACTGCGGCAGCCAGTGCGACAAGGGCTTCGTTGGAACATATGTTGGAAGAAGCTTTTTCACGCCTGATATGCTGTTCCCTGGTTTGCAAGGTAAGGACAAAACCGCGGTTTCCTTCACTGTCGACTGTCTCACCGGCAATACGCCCGGGCATCTGGCGCACAAACTTTTGCCGTGCGGCCATAATACCAAGCAATGGGCCACCGAAAGATGGAGGCACGCCCAGGCTTTGTCCCTCACCGACGACAATATCGGCCCCGTAATCGGCAGGCGCCTGGAGCAGGGTAAGAGAAAGTGGGTCAACAGACATAACTAAAACTGCATTATGATTATGAATTATGTCAGCAACCCCGTCCAAATCTTCAGCCAGACCGAAAAAGTTAGGCTGCTGTAAAACTACGGAGGCAACCTGATCGTCGACCATTTCCTCCAGCTTTGAAAAATCGGTGTGACCGTCTTTAAGCGGTATTTCTTCCAGGTCAAGCCCCCTGCTGCTAAAATAATTTTTAAGCACCGCCCGGTAAAATGGACTTACCGATCGTGAGACCAAGGCTTTTGAGCGGCGGGTTGAACCGCAACCCATTATCGCTCCCTCGGCAACAGCTGTTCCTCCGTCATACATTGAAGCATTGGCTACATCCATTCCGGTTAACTGGCATATCATGGTTTGATATTCAAAAATTGCCTGCAGTATTCCCTGGCTTATTTCAGGCTGGTAAGGAGTATAGGAGGTATAAAACTCGCTCCTGCCGGTTACATGTTTGATCACGGCAGGAATAAAATGGTCATAGACTCCGGCGCCCATGAACGATGTGCAGTTATTTAAGTGTTTGTTTTTTGCTGCCAGAGAGTTTAAATGCCTGACTGCTTCCAGTTCCGATAATGCCGGTGGTAGGTCCAATTCCTTTTGCAGGCGCACTTCTGACGGGATATCGCTGAAAAGATCCTCGATAGATTCAACGCCAATAGTAGAAAGCATTTCACGCCGGTCTTCATCGGTAAGAGGCAGGTAATGTTTACCTCCCATATTTTATTCCTCCTCTTCTTCCTTGATGATAAACTCCTCGTATGTCGGCTTATCCATAAGAGAATTTAGCTGGCTTTCGTCTTTTACTTCGACTTTAAAAACCCAACCTTCCCCATAGGGATCCTGGTTGATTAGTTCAGGTTGATCAAGCAGTGTCTCGTTAACTTCGGTCACTGTTCCATCCACCGGCGCGTAAAGATCGGCTACCGCTTTAACCGACTCAATAACTGCGGCACTCTTGCCCGCTTCAACCGCCGCCCCGATATCAGGAAGCTCAACAAAAACTATTTCTCCTAATTTATCCTGGGCATAGTCACTCAAACCCACAACAGCTGTATCACCCTCCTGACGCGCCCACTCATGCTGCTGAGTATACTTTAACCCTTCAATAACATTAAAATCCACTATTTTCCCCTCCTGTAAAATGGCATTTTTGTGATCCTGGCCCGGTATGAGCGCTTACGGATCAGCACACTAACTTCTTCCGTTTGCTTCATTATTTCGGGATCCAGAAAACCCATAGCGATAAACTTGTCCAGCGTCGGCGAGTAAGAACCGCTGCTGATCCAGCCAATTTCTTTTTCGTCAACTTTTACAGGGTAATTTTCCCGCGGCACGCCGCGCTCAAGCATTTCCAAACCAAACAGCTTTTTGCTAAAGCCTTCCTCTTTCTGCTGCTTCAAAGCTCCCTGACCGTTAAAAGGCACATCCTTGTCAAGCGCAACAAAGCGATCCAGACCGGCCTGCAGAGGATTTAGTTCTTTGCTCAATTCATGACCGTAAAGCGGAAGTGAAGCTTCCAGGCGTAAAACGTCCCTGGCCCCAAGTCCTGCCGGGCGCAGGTCTTTTTTCTGTCCTGCTTCCCACACTGCGTCCCATACATTTAAAGCTCCTTCATTTTTACAGTAAACCTCAAAACCGTCCTCACCGGTATAACCGGTCCGCGAAACGATCGAGTTTACACCGGCTACCGATACATCGCCAAGAAAACGATAAAACTTGATATCAGCCAGCTTAACCCCGGTCAACTCCTGCAGGATCTCCTGGCTGTTTGGGCCCTGCAAGGCAATTTGGGCATATTCGGGAGAAAGGTTCTGCAGCTTGACATCTCCAAAAGTGTTTTCCTGAAACCAGTCAAAATCTTTGTCGGTATTAGCTGCATTTACCACCAGGAAATAATACTCGCTGTTAAAGCGATAAATCAGAATGTCATCGACCACTCCTCCTTCCGGATAACAAACGGGGCTGTACATTATCGCATTGTCTTTAAGTTTGGAGACATCGTTGGTTAGTATCTTTTGCAGGTAAGCTTCGGCATCTTTACCTTCAACAGTAACCTCTCCCATGTGTGACACATCAAAGATGGTCGCCCGTTTACGGGTATCATGAACCTCTTCAACTAAACCCTGGGAAAACTGCACCGGCAAAAACCAACCATTGTAATCAACGATCTTGCCGTTTAATGCAACATGTTTGTCGTAAAATGGTGTTTTCTTTGGTTTACTCATTAGTATTATCATCCTCCTTTCTTTGGGATTTATAAACTGCTTGCTAGATAAAAACAAAGGACAGAGGAAGCCCATCGGCTTTTTCTCTGTCCTGATTACCTGAGAGATTGCAGCTTTAACTAATAATTAAAGGGCTTTCCCCGTCGGTGTTCCGCCAAAGCGGGCGCTCTCCAGAGACACGTCCCCCTATGGTACTGAAGCCTGAGAGTTTCCCTCCCACCTGCCGGGCAGAAGGTTGCACCTTCGGCGTCCGTTGACCGGAACTCTCCCACAAGGTTCATCCGTACATTATTTAATTTTCCTCCCGCTATCCTTCAAGGAGTTAATTCGACATTCTATAAAAAAATCCTTCTTGACAAAAATGATTTAATATTTTGATTATACTTTACCGGAGGAACCAAAAAGCCTGATTTTCTCACTAATCACTTCCACGGCAGCTTCGCGGGCCGGGCTGAGAACTTTGCGAGGGTCTATTTCAGAGGAGTCTTTTTCCAGTGCACTGCGCATGGCCCCGACAAAAGCTTGCCGGACATTAGTATCGATGTTTATCTTACGCACGCCAAGCTCGATCGCTTTCCTGATACTCTCATCAGAAACCCCGAAGGAGCCGTGTAAAACCACGGGACAGGTAATCCGCCTGCTTATTTCCGCCAATCGCTCAAAATCGAGTTTGGGATCTCCTTTATATTGTCCATGGGCGGTGCCGATCGCTACAGCCAATGCGTCAACATCTGTTTGACTGACAAACTGCTCGGCTTCCGCCGGGTCAGTAAAAAGAGCTTCCGCATTACTGACACTGATATCATCTTCCGTCCCCCCGATGCGTCCCAGTTCTGCTTCAACCGAAACCCCGAAAACCCGGGCTATTTCCACTACCTTGCGGGTCTGGGCAATATTCTCTTCCAGGGGCAGTTTGGAACCGTCATACATCACCGAAGAAAAACCAAAACGGATACAATGCATCACCTGTTCAAAACTGGTCCCATGATCGAGGTGCAAAACCACCGGAACGGCAGTCCCTTCGGCAGCCTGCCGGCCAAGGGCTATGATATAATTTAAACCGGCATACTTGATCGCTCCCTGGCTGGCCTGGATAATCACCGGTGAATTTTCAGCTTCTGCAGCTGTAACGATACTTTGAACTATTTCCATATTATTGCAATTAAAAGCACCAAGGGCATATCCGCCCTGGCCGGCTTTTTGTAAAAGATAGGTCATCGGAACCAGTGCCATGCGATTATCCTCCAGCTTAAGCTAATTAAGATTTATCGTTACTGATCCTGCAGGGTCTTGTTCCCCCGGGTACAACACAAATAAAGTCAAATTGATCGCCGGCACTGATGAACTGATGCTGTTCTTTGGGACTAACCAGCACAGCACAACCGGGCATAAGATCTACTGCTTTTTCTTCATTGCGAAATTTCCCCTGCCCCCTGATCACAAATACCTGGTGTTCCCAATCATGACTGTGCCATTCGGTGCTAACATTTCCGGATAAGGAAAAATAGCGCATCTCAAAATTAGGCGCTCCTTCCGGCTCACCAAGCAACCAGCGCATCGTAGCCCGGCCCTTACCTTTCATGTTATCAGGGGTAATATCTATTTCTTCGGTATTTTCCAGGTAAGTTACAAACATAATTTCACCCTCCATGCAAGTATTAGCTTAAGCTTTGATTTTAAGATATCGTAAGCTTATTATAAGTGGAAACAGGGCCAAAGTAAATTATCTGAGAAATGTTTTTAATAATCTTTTGACAGGGTCTAACATCATTGGAATACAAAAAGCCGGCCTGTTTTATTCAGTCCCCGAAACTACAGCGGCAGAAAAACCCTGAAAACGCTTCCTTCACCTTCCTTACTTTCCACCTCGATACTTCCGCCATGAAGCTCAACCAGCTGCCTGGCTATGGCCAGGCCCAGGCCGGATCCCTGGCCGTTCCGGCGTCGTGATTTGTCTACTTTGTAAAACCGCTCAAAAATCAGGGGCAGTTCATCGGCAGGTATACCTCTCCCGGTGTCTTTTACCTCCATGATTACCTGCGAATTGCGGCAGCTGACTTTCAGGGATACTTCTCCGCCTTCTGCAGTATATTGAACAGCGTTTTCCAGCAGATTTACCAACACTTCATGCAAGCGATGGCGATCACCCTGCAGCGCGGGCAAAGAACTTTCCACATCCAGGTTCAGGTTAACGCCCTGGGCTTCACCCCGGGGAGCAACACTTTCAAAACTCCACCGGACCAGCGCTTCAACAGATATCTCTTTTTTTTCCAGGGACAACTGCCCGCTTTCCAGATGGGAAAGGGTTAAAAGGTCATCTACCAACCGGCTCAAGTGAACAGAGTTATCAAGGATCATCTGAAGATACTTTTCTTTATCCGCTTCCTCGATATAACCGTCCAGCATCAGCTCTGAAAACCCTCGTACCGAAGACAGGGGAGCTTTCAATTCGTGCGAAACATTGGCCACCAGGTTGCGGCGAAGCATTTCCAAGCGCTTCTGCTCCTCGAGATATTTTTCCACCTGTTCCGCGGAATAGTTAAAAGTTTTGATCAAACCGCCGATTTCATCGTCCGATTCCTCTTTAATTTTAGATTGGAAGTTACCTGCAGCCATATCCAGGGCTGCCCGGTTGATTTTTTGCAAGGGACTGGTTAAGGTTTTTGACAGTGAGAAGGCAAATACGACGGCTATGACTACCCCGACCGCTCCCGAGTAAAATATAAGCCGGCTTATATGAGCAATGGTTTCTTCAACACCGCGGAGCGGAACGCTAAGCGTAACTGCACCAATTATCATTGGCTCTTCATGATTATCTTCCCCGTTCGCAGGATTCCCGGCTTCATCAATAACAGGTGCAGCAACCAAAAGGCGCTGCAGCACAGGACCGTAAACCTTCTTTGTCAGCATATTACCCTTAAAAAGATGGTCAATTTCTCTTTCTTCCAGACCTACTAATTCATCTTGCTCATTATTCATTCCATTTGTGTTCGCGTCAGGATCAAAAGTATAACGTGATACACGCTTCTCATCCAGCACCCTTATTTTTGCATTCATAGAATAGGCCAGGGTTTCAGCAGTTTTTTTCACCGCTTCCATATCGTTTTCCTTCAGATCTTCACTAATCAAATAGGCGGCATCCTGTGCCTGGGAGGTTAGCTCCCACTCCCTGGCGCTGAAAAAATAGTTTTCAATCAGGTACGTGAGGTAAAAACCAATAACCAGAAAACTCAGGGCCACGACAAGCAGGTGAGACAACATCAGTTTGCCAAAAAGACTGCGCGGTCTGATGGGTATTTTAAACATCTCATTTCACCTCAAACTTATAACCGATTCCCCACACCGTTTGAATATAGGAGTAGTCCTGATCAAAATGATAAATTTTGCTGCGTATCCGCTTAATATGCTCATCAATAGTGCGGGTGCTTCCTGCCGGTTCATCAAATCCCCAAACTGATTTAAGCAGCTCTTCACGGGTAAAAAGCTTGCCGGCATTACCGGCCAGCAAGATCAATAAATCGAGCTCTTTTGGGGTCATTTCCAGTTCATGTTTCTTTACCCGGGCCTTATATTCACGCAAATCCAAAATTAAATTACCGTATTCCAATTTTTCCACTTGCGTTATGCTATAACTATCAGACCGGCGGATAAGCGCTTTTACCCTGGCCACCATCTCCCGGGGGCTAAAGGGTTTGGTTATATAATCATCAGCGCCCAGTTCCAGGCCGAGGACCCGATCTACTTCTTCTCCCCGGGCGGTAAGCATAATAACAGGGACACTTTTTACATGACTGCTCCTAATCTGACGACAAATCTCCCAGCCATCTTTTTCCGGAAGCATAATGTCCAGCAAAACCACTGCATAATGTCCTTCCAGGACCTTGCTTAAACCATTTTCCCCATCCAGAGCAATATCAACTAAAAAGCCTTCCGCTTCCAACGCTATTTTTACCAGTTCACAAACTTGTTCATCATCCTCAATTATCAAAATCTGCTCGGCCATCCAGATCCCTCCCCCTATTACTTCGCAATTATGGGTAATATTCCTTTATTAACGTCAGCATCCAGCTGGTTTGGGAGCATAATAACATACCGGGCACGGTATTAAGCCGTGCCCGGTAGCAGCTTGCGATTGCAAAGTCTTTCTAGAAGGCCACCTTTTTTACAAACAGATCCTGGTTTTTATCGGAAAAACGTTGCTTTTTACTCTTACGGCTCTTCGATTTCTTCGATTTCTTCATCGATATCTTCTTCCACATCACAGCCCACCAGGGCTACCGCACCGAACATAAAGAGGGCGACAGCAAATAGAACCAGTACCTTTTTCATCTTTTTTCCTCCTTATAAATTGATGTAAATATTGTTTTCTTTTAAAGGAAAACCATACCTGCCTGATTAATTATAATTTACAAACTTTTTAAATTGTTTACAGATTGTTTGCATTTTTAAAACTGCCTGTTCGGATCTACGTGCAGGCTAAATTCCTGTTGCTGCATACTGCTTATCCTTTTATCATTGGTTCATCAGGTAAGCATCTTGATCAAACATGCGCCGGATGCCGCGGTAAAATTTAATCATTTAGTACCACTTACCCCCCCTTGTGAGCACGCACTCAATCTGTTATGATTGGGATCGGTTTATCATATAAATGGTGAACTGAATTTTTTGTAGTGGGAGGTCAGTATGGATCACGAAAAAAAGGAAAACGAAGCGGGAGTTAGGATGACTCGCAAAACAGCCTATATAGCAATTGCAGTTGTTTTAGTAGCTGGATTAGGCATAGCAGGTGCATTTCTTGGTCTTTTTGATGGCATAACAGGAATGGATGAGGATGTAGTCGCCACCGTTAACGGCGAGGTAGTCACTGAGGAAGAGTTTAACCAGGCGATGGAACAAGAGAAAATGCAATACCAGGCGCAGGGAGTAGACCTGGAAAGTGAAGAGATGGCGGAAATGCTCGCTGACTTGGAAGAACAGGTGCTCGACAACTATTTTATTATTCCCATTCTCCTGGAACAAAAAGCTGAAGAACAAGGAATAGAAATCAGTGATGAAGAAATAGAAGAGCGTTACCAGGAATATGCCGCCCAATTCGGTGGAGAAGAACAATTGTTAGAAGCAATGGAAGATGCAGGTTTGAACCGTGAAGATTTAGACGAAGATATCATCCGGGAATTAACCATACAGAACTACCTGGACCAATACCTGGAAACATACCTGGAAGAAAATCCTGATGAACGTATCGAAGCGGATAAAGTTGAATTGTCAGACGAGGAAGTTGAAGAGTACTATCAGCAAATGCGTAGCCAGTACGACGAAATAAAAGAAGTGGTGGAAGCCGAAGATCCGGAAGTGCCCGCGGAACAACAGGAAATGATGGAAATGCAGTTCGCGCAGATAGAGGAGCAGTATGGTGATATTATGGAAGCGGATGACTTTGAAGAAGTTAAGCCCCAGCTGGAGGAAGAAATGCGGGAGGAAAGAGTAGCCCAGGAGAAGCAGGAAAAAGAACAAAGAATTCTTATGGCTCATATCGAAGAACTACGCGAAGAAAGTGATGTCGAAAAGAACCTTTAACGGCAACATAGATTGCATCTAAAAGCCATTCATAATATCCTATTGCAAAGCCGGTAAAGGTGAGCAATAGGATATTTTTTCAGGATCAGGATGAAACCGAATAATGTAACCATAGGCCGGAGTGGACTTCTGTGGATATAAACAGCAAATACAATACTTTGGGAGAAAGCAGGTTCGTTTTAAGCGCTGCTTTAACCACCGCAGTAATTGCCATATCTTTTGCCGCTATTTTTATCCGTCTTTCGGAAGCGCCCGCCCTGGTTATTGCCTTTTACCGCCTGCTGTTCACCCTGGCAATACTTTTCCCTCACTTATCTATGCAATGGAAAGAGCTCCGTTTTTTAAAAACTGCTGATTTTAGTGGAATGCTGGCCAGTGGTATTTTCCTGGCAGCCCATTTTTACCTTTGGATATCATCCCTCGATCATAGCCCCGTAGCAGTAGCGGTGATACTGGTATCGATGCATCCCTTGTTGGTGGCTGCAGCAGGACATTTTGTGCTCGGAGATGCCATTCCCCGCCGATTCTTTGCCTCAATGCTCCTGGTTTTAGCCGGCACAGCAGCGATAGCAGCTGAAAGCGCCTCCGGTTTTGCAGAAGGATCGACAGAGCTTAGAGGCGCGCTGATGGCCCTGGGCGGTGCAGCTATGATGGCTGGTTATATCCTGGTCGGGCGCCGCCTGCGTCAAAATTTGTCCACCACGGTATATGTCAGCGGCACTTACGGAGTCGCCGCCTTACTCCTGCTTCTGACAACCCTTATTGCCGGAGTATCCTTAACCGGTTACTCTTCCCGGGAATATTTACTATTTGCAGCCCTGGCAGTAGTTCCCACTCTGTTGGGACATACTGTGTTTAACTGGGCCTTAAAAAAAGTACGTGCTTCGCTGGTATCCCTGCTTTACCTGGGAGAACCCCTGGGAGCAACCTTGCTGGCTTTAATCATCCTTCGGGAAATGCCTTCAACATTCCAGGCTTTCGGCGGCCTGACTATACTGATTGGCCTTTACCTGGTCATCAGATCGGGCCATTCTTCTGCATGAGCTTTCGGCAAAAATATCCTGTAGCCATTTTTATCTATCAGATAACGGCAGCTAAACACCAGGAAATCTAACCATAAAAACCCGGCTGCCTGATCCATCTTTCACAGATAAATCTACGCTAACTAAGCTAACTAAGCAGTAAAATGCCCCCTCTGCAGATAAATTTTAAAAGAGGGGGCATCTACTCATATTAGACCAGTGTTTTTAAGCGGTTATGCTCCCAGACCATAGTTAAATGCTTTCAAGTTAATATCCAGAATCTTCGGAGGCATATTTTTCTTCAAAGCGCTGATTATGCTTTCCCGGGAAACGATTTCGCAATTTTTCAAAACAACCCCCAAGAATAATGAATTGATAACCTTCAAATTACCCAGAGTTAACAAAGCATCTTTAAAATCATAACCTACCTCTTGCTTGCCTTTGGGTTTGGAGATTTCGTTGCTATCATAGATAATCAGGCAATTATTGTTGACAAAGTCAACATAACGATCATAAGCCTCCCGGGTCAGGGCGAGGACCAGGTCGGGGGAAGCACACCTGGGGTAATAAAGCTCCTTTTCAGAAATAACCACCTGGGCCTCGGAGTAACCTCCCCTGGCAGCAATACCATAGCTTGAGGTTAAAGAAACGTTGTTCCCGTCCATGATCGCTGCTTCACTCAGGATCCGTCCGGCGAGGATCAGGCCTTGTCCACCTTCACCTGCCAGGACAACCTGCCAGCTTTTCTTCATTTTTGACCCTCCCCCCCGGCGGCTTCCGGGTCACCGGGTTTATACCCTTTATACACGTTTAAAAAGTCGGGGCGTTGCCGGTTAACCAATTCTCCCGTGACCATGTAATTATGCTTTTCTTCATCATTCAGCTTGTCATAACGTGTTTTAGACACTGTTGTATCTTTGAGATGTTTCATCATTGAAGCAGTATCGCCGGGGATATTCCTCTTCCCGAAATGCGTGGGACAGGTATTAATCACCTCTACGACACTGAATCCTTTTTTTTGCAGGGCTGCGGTAATAAACTTTTTCATCTGGGTCACGTGATAGGCGGTGGTTCGAGCCACATAGTTAGCTCCACAAATTTCCGATAGAGCGCAGACATCGAAACCAGGTTCAGCCACTCCCATTGGAGAAGTAGTAGTCTTTGAAGACAAAGGCGTGGTCGGTGAGTATTGACCACCGGTCATACCATAGTTGAAATTATTGGAAATTATCGCAGTTACATCCATGTTTCGCCGGGCTGCATGTATAAAATGGTTGCCACCGATAGCCAATGCATCGCCGTCACCCATTAAAGCAATCACATGCAGATCGGGGTTGCCAAGCTTGATCCCTGTTCCAAAAGCCAGGGCCCTGCCGTGGCTGCCGTGAAAAGCATGTGTTTTCATATAATCATCGGCTTTACCCCAGCACCCGATTCCTGTACTGACTACCACCTGGTGAGGTGGCAGTTGTAAATCAGATAGAGATTCGGTAATAGCGCGCAAAATAATGCCGTTCCCACATCCTGAACACCACATTAGAGGCATTGCATCTGATTTAAAATATTCCCTGTAACCAAGGTTAACTGCCATTATTTCACAGCCTCCCGTATACCGGTCATAATAATATCCGGACTGATCAGTTCACCATCAATACCGGAGGCCAAATGAACCGGGGTATTGGTAACATTGACCCGGTTTACCTCTCCAGTGAGCTGCCCCTGGTTCATCTCTGCCACGACCACTGCCCCCGTCTTACCCAGGGCTTCCTGGACTACCTGGTCGGGGAAGGGCCAGATGGAAATAAGCCTCAATAAATTAACCCTGATGCCTTCTTTTTCCGCTTCGCCAACCACGTACTTGCATACCCTCGAGGAAGCGCCAAAAGAAATCAGGGTTACCTCGGCATCATCAGGGCCAAAATGTTCAACGTCTGTAATTTCATCAGTATAGTTATAGATCTTATCCTTTAACCGGGTTAACAGGGCCCTGTTTGTTTGTGCTTTGAAATTTGAAAAGCCGGTTAGATCGTGACAGGTGCTGGATGCATGAACAATATGCCGATCCCCGTAAGCAGCCATCGGTGGAACCCCGTTTTCATCCGGCTGGTAGGGGTAGAATTCTTCCGGAGTAACGACAGGCTTTTTCCGCTCAACAATTTCCAGCGATTCGGGGTCGGGAAGTTTGATGTTTTCATAAAGCTGTCCAATCACCTGATCGCCCAGGAGAATTACCGGGATACGAAACCTTTCCGATAAGTTAAAGGCCCGGATCGTTAAATAGTACATTTCCTCTACTGTGGCAGGCGCTAAAGCAATGATCGAATGATCACCGTGCGTTCCCCACCGGGCCTGCATAATATCAGCCTGGGCCGGTTTAGTAGCCAAACCTGTAGCCGGTCCCACGCGTTGTATATTAACTATCACGCATGGCACTTCCTGATAAATGCCTACGCCTAAGTTTTCCTGCATCAGGGAAAAACCCGGTCCGCTGGTAGCGGTAAAAGATTTTTTGCCTGACAACGATGCGCCGATTACTGCGGCTATACTTCCAATTTCATCTTCCATTTGTATATATATCCCACCATAAGCGGGAAGTTCACGGGCACACACTTCTGCAATTTCAGAAGAGGGCGTAATCGGATAACCGGCAAAAATTCGAGCTCCTGCATCAATTGCTCCCCACGCACAGGCATGGTTTCCCTCCATTAATTGAATTCCTTCCGGCCTACTCATTGTCCACCGCCTCCACTTGCACAGCAAAGTCAGGACAACGAAGCTCGCATAGACGACAATTGGTGCAATCATCGAGGTTCTTTACCAGGGGTAACCCGTCTTTATCAGCCTCAAATACCCTGGCATTACAAAACTCAATGCAAAAACCACATCGCTTGCAAATGGCTTCATCGATTATAATCCTTACTTCATTTTTTGTTTTATTCACTTGTATTTATCCTCCAGCATATCTAATGCATTGACAGATATAATCATTTACCTTGATAGTGCGGCTTTCTTTTTTCCATAAAAGCTTTTACGCCTTCTTTCTTGTCTTCAGTGGCGCAGGACAGGGCATGAAGATAAGATTCGTGGGCCAGGCCTTCATAGAGTCCTGACTCCAGGGAGCGATTGACTGCTTCTTTGGCATACTGGAGAGCAAGCGGCGATTTGGCAGCCAGTTTTTGAGCAGTTTTTTTAGCTTCATCCATCAGGTTTTCCGGTTCCACCAGTTTATTAACCAGCCCAATGCGGTAAGCCTCTTCTGCGTCGATTATACTGCCGGTCAAAACTAATTCCATACCTCTTCCGAATCCCAATAAACGCGGAAGGCGCTGAGTGGCACCATCACCGGGGATTATACCCAGGTTAACTTCAGGGGAGCCCATCTGGGCATTTTGGGAAGCCAGGCGCAAAGTGCAGGCAATAGCCAATTCCAGGCCTGCTCCCAGGGCATAACCATTGATCGCCGCAATAACCGGGATGGGCATTTCCCAAAGCATGTTAAAAACTTCCTGGCGGCGCCGGGTTTGTTCCCGTCCTTTTATAAAGTCTCGTTCTTCTAATTCTTTAATATCCGCACCGGCCATAAAAGCTTTTTCTCCTTCTCCGGTAATAATCAAAACCCTTACCTCCGGATCCTGATTTACCTGTGAAAAAGCCTCAGCCAGTTCTTCCACCAGCGCATTGGAGAGGGCGTTTCTAACCTCCGGGCGGTTGATGGTTATAACCGCCAGGGGCGTTTCCTTCTCATATTTCAGGCAATTAAACATCGATATCTCTCCCGTTATTATTTTATTGCTTGATATATTTCTTTTCCTTGCTCTTACTTAAAAGCGCTCTTACTTAAAAGCAGGAATACCGAGCTCGATATTACCCAGGATAAGCTGTTGAATCTGGGAAGTGCCTTCATAAAGGGTATTGATCCGGGCATCGCGGTATATCCTCTCGAGCGGATATTCGCCGGAAAAGCCGTAACCGCCGAGCACCTGGATGGCATCGTAGGCGACGCGGTTGACCATCTCGCCGCAATAGTACTTGGCCATGGAGGTCTCCCGGGTGTTGGGAACTCCCTCATCTTTTAAGTATCCGGCCCGGTAAACCAGCAGACGGCCGCATTCAATATCCACAGTCATATTGCTTATCAGCTGCTGCACCAACTGGTGTCCGGCCAAAGGCTTGCCGAACTGGGTTCTTTCCTTTGCATAATTTTTAGCTGTATCCAGGGCGGACTGGGCAGAACCCACGCATCCGGCCGCTACAGTAAACCGGGCGTTATCCAGAGCAGACAGGGCAATCGGGAATCCTTTTCCCATCGGGCCCAGGATGTTTTCTTTGGGAACCTTGACGTTATCCAGGATCAGTTCCCCTGTATCTTGGGCCCGCAGTCCCAGCTTTTCATAAATTTTCTGGGTGGAATACCCCGGGGTATCCTTGTCAACCAAAAACGCGGTGATCCCTTTCGCCCCTGCTTCAGGATCAGTCCTGGCAAAAACAATGGCTACCTCGGCCACATTGGCATTGGTAATCCACATTTTGTTGCCGTTAAGCACGTAATGATCGCCGTCTTCCACAGCAGAAGTAGAAAGGCTCGCGGCGTCACTGCCGGAATCCGGTTCAGTTAAACCGAAACAGCCCATTATTTCACCGGTGGCCAGTCGGGGAACATACTTCTGTTTTTGTTCTTCGTTGCCCCATTTCAGGATTGTTTTGGCTACCAGGGAAATCTGCACCGAGTAATTTCCACGCATGGTACTGCATCCGTACCCAAGTTCTTCGGCAACAATGCCGTGGGTAATATGATCCATTCCGCATCCTTCGTACTCTTCGGGGATGGCGGTAGCGATGATTTCAACTTCGCCTAATTTTTTCCACACATCCCAGGGAAATTTCTCTTCTTGATCCCATTCTTTGGCGTAGGGTGTTATTTCTTTAGCCACAAAATCCCGGACCATTTTTTGAACAGATTCTTGTTCAGAAGTGAGACTAAAATCCATTTTTTTCACCTCATATGTTTTATTTCAGTTTATTAGTTACTGCAGCTTCACTGGAACAGGAGTTTCACCTGTATAATCATAAAACCCTTTTTTCGACTTACGCCCGAGATATCCGGCATGAACCATTTTCTCCAGCAGGTAGCACGGGCGGTAGCGATCATCGCCAAGCTTTTGATAAAGAGTCCTGGTTTTAGCTAAATGGGTATCGATGCCGATTAAATCAATGAGCTCCAGGGGTCCCATCGGCTGGTTTGATCCCATTTTCAGGGCCTTATCAATGTCATCTACGGTTCCAATGCCTTCTTCTAACACCCATACCGCTTCGTTAAGCAGCGCCGCCAAAACCCGGCTGGCTATACCGGCGATGCCTTCTTTCGCTGTAACCACAGGTTCTTTCCCCAGGAATTCAGCTAATTGACGGGTCTGGTCAACTACATCGGGACGGGTAGCTAATCCCGGCATAATTTCCACCAGTTTCATAACCACTGCCGGGTTAAAAAAGTGCATGCCCACTATCCGGCCCGGATCGTTAGCCCTGGAAGATATTTCTGATATCGAACAAGCCGTGGTATTAGATGCCAGTATAACTCCTTCTTTGACCACAGCTTCCAGTTCGCCAAATGTTTTCTGCTTTATACCCACATCTTCAATAATCGCTTCTACCACAAAGTCAGCCTGGGCTGCTTCTTTTACACCCACGGATGTATTAATGCGCCCGGTGATCTCCTTAACCTCTTCATCAGTCATTTTCCCTTTTTCCACCCGGCGTTTTAATCCTTTTTGGATGTTCTCCAGGCTGCGTTCAGCAATCGATTGATCCACATCCGACAGGGTAACCTCGATGCCGTTTTGGGCCATCAACTGGGCTATTCCCGATCCCATAATGCCGGCGCCCAAAACAAAACCTTTTTTAACATTCATCATTAATTAAGCCTCCTATAATAATTACTTGAACAAGTAAAATTTAGCTTAATCGCTCAAAGACCAATGCTACTCCCTGTCCTCCGCCAACACAGGCGCTGACAAGACCCAGATCTTTATCATAAATCTTCATGGCATTAAGCAGGGTGGTGATAAGCTTCGTGCCGGTAGCTCCCACCGGGTGCCCTAGGGCTACAGCTCCACCGTGAACATTAACCTTGTCCCGGTTCCACTTCATCTCTCTTTCCACCGACAGGTACTGCACCGCAAAAGCCTCGTTAAGTTCGATCAGATCAATATCATCCAGGCTGACCTTTGCTTTTTCCAGCGCCGGGGGAATGGCCTTAACCGGGCCAATACCCATGTATTCAGGATCAACCCCTCCTGCCGCATAACCACGTATTGCAGCAATTGGAGTTAAACCAAGGGCTTTTGCTTTTTCTTCAGACATGATGACCATGGCGGAAGCATTATCAGAAAGGGCACAGCTGTTGCCAGCAGTTACGGTTCCCCCTTTTTTAAAAACCGGGGGAA
>SLRT01000123.1 GCA_007130825.1 Syntrophomonadaceae bacterium
CGTTTAGCAGGGTCATTTTCAAACTCAAATTTGATGAAACTGGCTCGTCCAGGTTGGCTTAAAGTAAAAATACAAAGCCGATCATGGTCAGATTGACATCGTTTCAGACAATAAAAACCGGTATATTCCTGGTGATGGTCTTTACCTGTTATTTTAGGAAACGGCTTTTTGTCCCAGTTCAAAAGCTTTCTTGTTTATATCGGCCAACTTTTGAGGGATCAAACCCAGCATTACTTTTTCTAAAAGTTCCGGTTCCAGGGGTGATCCGCCCTTTATAGAAAAGGCGCCGAGCAATACAGCGTTTGTAGCCCGGTAATTGCCTGCTTCGACCGCCAGTGAAGTCATATCAAAGATGACATTATCTGCCGCCAGGGAATCCAAAAACTGCTTTGCTTCATCTTCGTTGAAGTGAGATTCGCCGATCAAGACCTCGTAAGGAGGAATCAGGGCTTTATTTATTAGCGCCGCTCCACCTTTTTTAAGCAGCGAAACCCAGCGCACAGCTTCTATCAGGTCAAATCCCAGCAATGCGTCCGCCTGTCCCGAAGGAACGATCGGGCTGTATACCTCATCTCCGAAACGGATATGGCTGATTACAGACCCTCCCCTTTGCGCCATGCCCAGGGTCTCCGTGCTTCTGATCATGTATCCTTTTTCCATCGCTGCCAGGGATATGGCTCTTGAGGCCAGGATTGTTCCCTGTCCGCCGACTCCGGTTAAAACCAGGCTGTATTTCATTTGGAGACCTCCTTTATAGCTTCAGTTGGACATATCGTAACGCATATTCCGCATCCTGCGCATGTGTCGGAAATAACGACCCCATCAGCGCTTTTAATGATCGACGGGCAGCCTAAATCCTCGATACAAATTTCGCATTCGCTGCAATCGTCCTTGTCGATAAAATAGGACTTCTCCAGTTTTATTCTATTTATGCAGGGAGCCCGGGCGATTACAACCGAAGGTCCGGAATAATCAAGGGCTCTTTGCGCCGTTTCGATCGTGGCCTGTATATCATTCGGATTGACAGTTTCCACGTGTTCCACGCCAAGGCCCCTGACAATCTTTTCTAAATCAGCCTGTGGGGCGGGATCGCCTGTTGCGCTAAGTCCCACGCCCGGGTGCGGTTGGAATCCCGTCATGGCCGTTGTTTGGTTATCAAGGATCACGACGGTAACGTTGGCCTTATTGTAGACAAGATTCAGGGTGCCGGTCATTCCGGCATGCAGAAATGTGCTGTCCCCGATATAGGCGATATGGGGCCTATCCTTTTCTATGAGCGAGAGACCGTAAGCAATGGTAATGCCTCCTCCCATGCACAGGCACGTATCCTGAGCTTTTAAGGGTGGGGCATAGCCGAGGGTGTAACACCCGATATCGCCACAGTAAACCGGTTCATTCTTCTTTCCGGCTTCTTTGAAGGCATAAAAAGTAGCCCTGTGAGAGCATCCGGCACAGAGAATCGGAGGTCTGCCGGGGATAGTCGGAGCCTGCTGTTTACTGGCAGGTTCAGGTTGTTCCGGCGAAATCCCGAGAATAGTTTCAAAAAAGGACTTAACCCGTTCAACGTTGAATTCGCCAAACCTGGACACTTCACCGGTCCACTTTCCATTTATGTCTAAATTTAATTTATTTTTCCAGGCCAGCCTGATGATCTGGTCTTCAATGACGGGTTCCTGCTCTTCAATAACGATGATGCGTTTGGCCTTCTTCATGACGCCAAGGGCCAATTCATCGGGAAGGGGATAAGGCGATCCTATTTTCAGGATCGTCGGGTTCATGCCCAGCAGTTCCAGCGCTTCCTTGACATAATTGTATGAAACCCCGGAGGTAATCACAGCCCAGTCCGTTTCTCCTTTTTCAACCCAATTAAAGGGGCTTTCAGCGAAAAGCTTCTTGGCTTCTTCCTGTTTGTTCTCGAGTAAGACATGGTTTTTAGCCGAAAGACTGGGTAGGATGCACCACTTTGGATCTTTTATAAAAGCGAAATCTTTTTTAGGTGATGTAATCTCTCCCAGTACCACATCGCCATGGGAATGGGATGAACGGGTTGTGGGGCGGACTATAACCGGTAAATGCAAGGCTTCAGACAGCTCAAAAGCCCATTTGGTCATATCCTTGGCTTCCTGGGCAGACGAGGGTTCCATCACCGGCAGTTTAGCAAAAGTGGCAAAGTACCTGGTGTCCTGCTCGGTCTGGGATGAGTGCGGCCCCGGATCATCGGCCACAGCGAGAACCAAACCTCCCTCGACGCCGATATAAGCCAGGCTCATCACGGCATCGGAAGCAACGTTCAAACCCATCTGCTTCAGTGATACGATCGCTCTTGCTCCGGTATAAGCGGCTCCAGCCGCTGTTTCTGCCGCCACCTTTTCGTTTACGCTCCACTCAGCGTGATAACCGAACTGTTTGGCCCATCCGGCCAGTGTGCCCATGATTTCTGAAGAGGGTGTCCCCGGATACGAAGCGGCCACTGAAATTCCGGCCTCCACGGCGCCCCTGGCTATGGCTTCATTGCCCATCATCAGTACTCGTGTTCCTGTTGTTTCTTCCATGATGTATTACCTGCCTCCTTACTAGAACAATGGTGTTGATAGAATTAATGATTTGCTTAATTAATAAAGATTATAAAAATTACCCTTCTCTAAACTATAAAATAATTTGAACGGTTAATCACCACCTGCAAAAGGGCGTTCCTTAATAATGATGATAGAATGACAACAACTTGTTCCGGGGAAGGATTAAGTGAAGTTAAACCTAGGAAAAGTCTATCCTAGCAGGTCCGATTTGTCAAGCATGATGGAAATGTTTTGTTCTTCCTACAATTTGATTAAAAAGAAAGTTACAAAACATACCATGATTCTTTTAAACGTAATAATTTATTAAAATTAAAAAAGGTTAAAGGTTACAAATAAATTGACAATAGCTGTTTGCTATGTTATTATAATCGCATTAAAGCCCACTCCCCGGAGGGTTTATTTCAATCACACATTTTATATCTAAAGGAGGAACAAAAGTAAGATGAAGCAGAAAATCGTGTTTCTGAAAGAAGAAGAAATCCCGAGGCAATGGTACAACATTGCGGCAGATATGCCCACACCACTGCAACCCCCATTGCACCCCGGGACCGGAAAACCGACTGTTCCAGATGATTGGGCCCCGATTTTTCCGATGAACATCGTGGAGCAGGAGTTCAGCACAGAACGTTGGATTGACATTCCGGAAGAGGTTTTGGAGAAGCTTCTTATTTGGAGACCGACCCCTCTGGTCAGGGCTTATGCTCTCGAAAAAGAACTGGGGACCCCGGCAAAGATTTATTACAAGAACGAATCCGTGAGCCCCGCCGGAAGCCACAAACCAAATACTGCGCTTGCCCAGGTTTACTACAATAAGGAAGCCGGTATTGAAAGAATGACTACGGAAACAGGAGCGGGGCAGTGGGGCAGTGCATTGAGTTTTGCCTGTTCTCTCTTTAAAATGCCTTTAAAAGTTTACATGGTCAGGATCAGTTTTGACCAGAAACCCTACCGCAAGATATTAATGAATACCTGGGGCGCGGAATGCGTGCCCAGTCCCAGTGCGGATACCAATTTCGGCCGCCAGGTCCTGGAGGAGACGCCGGATACCCCCGGAAGCCTCGGTATTGCGATCAGCGAAGCCATTGAAGACGCTGTCAGCGCAAAAGTTAACACCAAGTATTCCCTGGGCAGTGTTTTGAACCATGTCATGCTGCACCAGACCATTATTGGCTTGGAGACCCTGAAGCAGCTCGAAATTTTCGGCGATTACCCGGATGTGGTCATCGGCTGTGTCGGAGGCGGCAGCAACTTTGCCGGACTTACTTTCCCCTTCATCAGGGATAAGATTTACGGCAAAGAAGTAAGGGTGGTAGGTGTGGAGCCCACCGCCTGCCCCACTTTGACAAAAGGGCCTTTCCTCTATGATTTCGGAGATACCGCCGCTACCACGCCGCTTTTAACCATGCATACCCTGGGGCATACTTTTGTTCCTCCGCCACTTCATGCCGGCGGGCTGAGATACCACGGCTGTGCGCCGCTGGTCAGCCAGCTTGTAATGGACAAACTTATCGAACCTTTATCGATCAACCAGGTCGACTGCTACAATGCCGGGGTGCAGTTTGCCCGCACTGAGGGCATTGTTCCCGCCCCGGAGACCAACCATGCTGTAGCCGCCGCCGTCGCTGAGGCCAGAAAGGCCAAAGAAGAAGGTGTCGAAAAAACCATCGTTTTCAACCTGAGTGGACACGGGCTGCTCGATCTCAGCGGTTACGAAAAGCACCTGAACGGTGAGCTGGAAGAGTACAGTCTGCCCGACGAAGAAATACAAAAAGCTCTTACAGTCCTGGAACCGTATCCCAAGCCCAAAGTATAGCTGCCACGTTTTATATTTTTGATGCAGAAGAGGGGAGCTTGGCTCCCCTCTTTTTTAGTGGGGTGCGCCCGGCATTGGCATCAGCCGGGCGGTGAAGGTTTGTAATCGATGGCCGTTTTGCTATCCTGATTCAATCTCCCGGTTGATACAGCGAAAAATGGCGGTAGCTGCGTTTAAGCAGAAACCTTAAGGATCAGCGCCGCGCCGGTGTCGCCGGCGGCACAACCTGTAAACAGGCCGTAGCCTCCGCCTAAAAGAACCAGTTCCTCGATCATTTCCACTATACAGCGGCCGGCTGTCGGTCCCTGCGGGTGGCCAAAAATAATCGGGCTTCCGTAGTTGTTAAAGCCCATTACGTCGATCCCCAATTCGTTGGCCATGTAGATGTCATTGGCTGCAAAAGGATTGTGTGTTTTTATAGATTTCATTTCTTTAATGTCAAGACCGGCATTATCCAGGGCCATATTGCTTGCCGGAACGGGGGCCATGGCCATTTTTGCTTTGGGAGCGCGGCTGTAGCCGTATGAGATCAACTGGATCTCGATATTTGGATCTGTACTCAGTTCCCGGGCTTTTTCCCTGGTGGTTACGATCAGGCCGCAGTTTCCGTCTGCGGGATGAGTTTGGGAGCCAAAAGTGTGCGCTCCGTCGGGAATTACCGACTTAAGCTTGGCCAATCCTTCTTTGGTGGTTTGAGTTATTCCTTCGTCCGCTTCAAGGAGCCCGGTCTCTTTTCTGCTGATCTTGAATTCGACGGGGAACATGTAACGCTTTTGGAAGGCACGGTCGTTTGCAAGCGCGTCTGTATACTGCTCGTAACGCCTGAGCGCTACATCGTCACACTGTTCCCGGGTAATATTGCCGGCCATCTGGACCACGTTCTCTGCGGTCTGGATCATGGGCACTCCGCCCCACGGGTCATTGCTAAAATGATCCATAACCCAGTCTTCAGAGATAACCTGTCCCCCGGGACCTAAGGGATTAGGCCATATTGTGTGCGGACCGTTGGAGGTGCGGTCTGTCATCAAACAAAAAACATTTGTAAAAAGACCAGTTTCTATGCCTGCAGCGGCCGTATTTATACAGGTTGTCGAAGTAGAGCATGCCTGAGATATATGCATTGCCGCTTTATCTTCTAATCCGGCCATTGCCGCTGCCCATGGAGAAGAATAAAAGGTAAAAGGCTGGCCGATAGTTTTGCCAAACACCAGGTAGTCAAAAATTCCAGTATCAATTTTTTTCTCATCAAACCATCGCCTGGCTGTTGCTGCGCCCAGTTCGATCGAATTTACATTGGCCAGGCTGCCCTGCCAGCGGGAAAAGGGGGAGCTGTAGTACCCTCGGTAAGGAATATAAGCTTTTGAATACATTTTAGTACCTCCCTATTCGGTATGTTTCAAATATTTGATCTGAACCAAAAATAATTAAACTTTGTTGCCACTACAAATGCAACCATAAAAATTACCCTTCATGTTATTCGCCCTTGTTCCCAAGCCCTCTGCAAAATATTTTGCTTATTGTTTTTAACACCTCCTGTGGATGGCGTTTATATTTGCAAACACAAGCCCTGGAATCAAAAAAAGTCTTCCGGAAATAACTGCAGGGCCTTCTGATTAAGCATAAACAGCAGGGCAGCAAAAATTTATACTATAGCTATATTCTCCAGTGCCGCTTCTTTTCCTGCCGGAATAACTTCAATTGAAGCCCGGCAGCTGGCACTGCGATTCTTATCTATTTGGAGGTGCAGTCTTTAAAGTTCAATTTGGCGCCATGAATAGTAAATTTCCGGGAGATAATAGCCCTTAAGTGTTTTGGTGAGTTTATCAAGCCCGGTGGACTATTGAAACAGCCTGCTGCCGGCTGTTGTTTTGCAGCTAAAAATTTAGCAGGATATTTACTGCCGGTATGGAATTAAGTTTTTATGCATCTGTAACCCGGCAGCAGCACAGCTGGCTGTCCACTGTGAAGTGGTTTATCTTTAAGATCAGATCGGAGGAATGATTTTGCTGGCAGATTATTCACAGCACTATTTGCCCAATGGGATCAGGCTGCTTTTTATACCGACCAAAAAGTTTAAAACATTTTCAATTGGTTTTTTCCTGCACCAGGAACTAAACCAGGACGTGGCAGCTTTAAATGCGCTCCTTCCGGCAGTACTTGAGCAGGGCAGCCGCCTTTATCCCGACAAGCTGACCCTGCAGCGGAAATTAGAGAACCTTTACGGGGCCGATCTTGCCGCAGATATTCTTAAAAGCGGAGAAAGACACCTTCAGGCCTATATCTTTGAATCGGCGCATGATAAATACCTTGGTGAAAACGGCAAATTATTGCAGCAGGGCATGTCTGTCCTCGGTTCTGTCCTCGGCGATCCGCTCCTTGTAGAAGGTGGATTCAGGGAGGACTATGTTAACCAGGAAAGGATCCAGTTGATTAAAGATATCAAAGCCCTGCTCAACGACAAGGCTGCTTATGCTTATGAGCGTTGTATGGAATTGATGTGCGCAGATGAAAGGTTCGGCACTTATAAACTCGGGCGGATCGAAGATTACGACAGGATCGATGCGAAAGGTCTTTACCGTTATTACCGGGAAATTTTTTCTTCCAACCCTCTTGACATTTACGTCATCGGTGATTTACATGAACAGCAGGTATTACAGGCAGCAGGAGAAGCATTTAAATTTCCCCGCAACGCAGAACCGAAAACCCTGCCTGTTACCGAGATTGAACGTCCGGTTGAAGAAGTGCGGCATTACGAGGAAGAGATGTCCGTTAACCAGGCCAAAATGGTTCTCGGATTTCGCACTTACACCGGCTACCGTGACAAACAATACTGTGCCCTGCTTGTTTACAGCGGTATCTTGGGCGTATTTCCCCATTCCAAACTTTTCATGAAGGTTCGCGAAGAAGCCGGGCTGGCCTATTATGTGCATTCCCGCCTGGAACGGCATAAGGGATTGATGATCATATCGGCCGGCATCAACTCTGGCGATCGCCAAAAAGCGCGGGAGATTATAGAACGACAGCTTGACGATATGGCTGCAGGGAGAATTAGCGATGCGGAATTGGCCAACACCAAAAGCGGCCTGGTTAACAGGCTGCGTTCCCAGCAGGACAGTCCCAACCAGTTGATCAGCTTTCTCCTGGACGGTTCTGTCGGCGGAAAAACATATACCGTAGGTGAACTTATTGACGGTATTGAAGCGGTGGGCAGGGAAGAGATCAAAGCTGTGGCTGAGAAAATAAAGCTGGATACGGAATATCTACTACGGCCCCGGGAAGGAGTCATTTAATATTATGGAGGAAAACTATAAATTAATTGAAAACCGTGAACTGCAGGAAACTCTTTACCATTACCGGTTTTATCCCGGGCTTGATCTCTACGTTTTGCCCAGGCCGGGGTACCAGAAGAAATATGCCGTGTTTTCCACCCGGTTTGGCTCGATTGATAACCGTTTCCGGGTTGAACCCGATCAGGAGGTTGTCGAGCTGCCGGACGGCGTAGCCCATTTTCTTGAACATAAACTGTTTGAAGACGAACGGGGTAACGTCTTTGACCGTTTTGCCGCCCTCGGGGCTTCCCCCAATGCGTTCACCTCTTTTACTCAAACTTCCTACCTGTTTTCCTGCACCGCCAATTTTGAGCAAAGCTTAAACCATTTGCTTGATTTTGTGCAGGAGCCTTATTTTACTAAAAAAACAGTGCAAAAAGAGCAGGGTATTATTGGCCAGGAAATAAAAATGTATGAAGATCATCCGCACTGGAGGGTTTTTTTCAACCTGTTAGCCGGTCTTTACCGGGAACATCCGGTGCGCAACGATATAGCCGGAACCATAGAGAGCATTGCCCAGATAACTCCGGATTTGCTATACTGCTGTTATAATTACTTCTATCATCCGAGCAATATGGCTATTTTTATAGTCGGTGACCTTGATCCAGGGCAGGTCAGCCGGCAGGTGGAAGATAACCTGGACGGGCGTAATTACAAATCGCTGGGGCAAATAGTGCGCCTTTTTCCCCGTGAACCGGCTGAAATAATGCAGGAACGCACTGTCCAGGAACTGGTCGTCTCTGAACCGATTTTATTTCTCGGTTTTAAAGATATCGTCGTGGAAAATTTGCAGGGCCGGGATTTAATGCGCCGGGAGATATTGATGGAACTGATTCTCGACATCCTGTTTGGTTCGAGTGAACAGCTCTATAATGAACTTTACCGCGACAACCTGATCGATGAAAACTTCGGAGCTGAATATTCAGCTGAAATTAATTACGGTTATGCCATGATTGGCGGGGAAACCAGGGATCCCGATCAGCTTTACCAGCGGATCATGGAAGCTGTAACTAAAATTAAGACGTGCGGGGTTAGCGCAGAACAGTTTGAACGCCACCGCCGCAAAGTTATTGGCGGTTATATCAGGCGTTTCAATTCGCTCGAATTTATCGCCAATAACTTTTTGGCCTATCACTTCAGAAATACTGCACTTTTTGATCTTCCCGCCATCCTGCAGGATATCAGGCGTGAGGAGGCATTAGAACTGATTGAAGAAAACCTTGATCCTTCACTCCACGCGGTTTCGCTGATCATCCCTTCCAAAGAGGATTAATTTTAAAGAGGATTAATTTTAAAGAGGATTAAGCTGATGCGGATTAAGTATTTTAGGTTCATAAAATATTCACCGGCTCATTGACGTTTATCCTTGTTAAGGTTAAAATAGCACTATTGGTGTGCACATATTGGTGCACAAGACAATAGGAGGAATAACCATGAATAATTTTACCGGGTATGTAAATCCACACCTGGGTGAAATGCTCGAAAGCATTAAGCTCGATCAAAAATATGTGCGTGGCGAAGGCTGCCATTTATATGATGAGGAGGGTAACCGTTATCTCGACTGTATAGCTGCCTACGGCGCCCTTCCCTTTGGGCATAATCCCGCATCGATTTGGGATGCGATCAATCATTTCCAGGACACGGCGGAGCCGAACTTTGTTCAGCCTTCAGCCCTGGATGCTGCCGGAGAACTGGGTCGCCGGCTGGTTGAGGTTGCTCCGGAAGGACTTGAATACGTCACTTTTGCCAACAGCGGCGCAGAAGCGGTTGAGGCGGCAATTAAACTATGCCGCTCTGCCACCGGGCGTTTAGGAATTCTGGCCACAGAAAACAGTTTCCACGGTAAAACATACGGCGCACTTTCGGCGA
>SLRT01000137.1 GCA_007130825.1 Syntrophomonadaceae bacterium
AATCGCTTCACAAATACGCTCAGTTGGTGGTATGCTTGTCATAAGGTCTGGGCTCCTATCTGCCCCTTCCAGGGGGCGGTGGTTTTATGTTCCTATTACCACCTTTGACGCCCAGGCCTTTATTTCCTTTTTACAGACTTTATAGGACATTACCAAACCGAGTTAGTGATGAAGTAAAACATATATAAATAGACTTAAACTGATCTTTATTGCCTGTTAAATAAGTGTGTTAATGTTGTATGTCCTTAAAAAGATCCATATAACCTTATATTAATTTTATTTCTTTGCAGGAAATCTTTTATTAAAAAAGAATTTAATAATAAGATACATGTTTTATACAAAACATATAAACAACTAAGGGGGGATGTGCATTTCAATTTAGTCTAATAAAGATTAGTTTTTTAAAACGGTTATCTAATTATTATTTTAAGGGGGTTATTTTATGTGTAAGAAAAGTATAGTTTTCCTGCTTGCATTGTTACTGTTGTTAGCCGGTCTTTTCGCAGCCGGTTGCGAACCTGAGGAAGTCGATCCAGAAGAACCCGTGGATGAAGAACCCGTAGAAGAAGATGCGATCGTCATGGCTATCTGGAGCGCTCCGGAAGGATTGTTCAACCCTAACCTGTACGAAAGCGCTTATGACGCTTACGCCGCCGTCGACCCATGCTTTACCGGGATGATGACCCATGATCCGGATGCGGAATATGAATTAGTACCCGCCCTGGCTGAAGAAATGGAGGTAAGTGATGACGAACAAACCTTTACTTACCGCCTGCGGGATGATATCACATTCCACGACGGCGAACCGGTAACCACAGAAGATGTAAAATGGACTTTCGAGTGGATGATGGATGAAGATTACACCGGTGTCCGGGCTGCCAACTGGGTAGCCATTGAAGAAATTGAAATTGAAGATGAAAGAACAATTCACTTTCATTTATCTGAAGTAGACGCTCCGGCTTTGATTCGGATTTCCACCTGGTCTATTTCTCCCAAGCATGTATTCGAAGATACACCAATAGCCGAACTGGAAGAACACCCCAATGTAACCGAGGAACCGATTGGAGCGGGACCTTACAAGCTTGTTGAATATGTGGAAGGCCAGTATACTATCCTGGAAGCTTTCGACGATTATTACGCCGGAAAACCCAATGTTGACCAAATAACGGTCAAAGTGGCCTCTTCGGATACCCAGATGGCTGAACTGATTACCGGTTCATCCGACCTGGCCTGGGTCCAGCCGGAAGCCGATGAGTTTGCAGAATTCAACGAAGCCGGCCTCGTAGTGAACAGCTTCCCGGCTAATGCTTACCAGTACATGGGCTTCCAATTGGAACATCCCTTCCTTGAGGATAAAGAGGTACGCCATGCCATAACCATGGGCCTGGACCGCTGGCTGATGGTAGATACTCTCTTCGACGGTATGGGCAGTGTGCAGGTAAGTCATATGTCCATGGTGTCCTGGGCTTATGCAGATGACATAGATCCCCTGCCTTATGACCCTGATGCAGCCAATGAACTCCTCGATGAAGCCGGTTGGGAAATGGGCGATGATGGCTACCGTTACAAGGATGGCGAAAGGCTTGAATTTACCTTGAGTTATCCCAGTGGGAACATTCCCCGGGAAAGAAACGCTGAAATTATCCAGGATATGCTCTCCGATATCGGGGTTGCTATCGAACTGGACATGTTGGAATTTGCATCTCTGACTCCCAAGGTCTATGAAGAAAGGGATTTCGACCTCTACCTGATGGGCTGGTCCCTGGCCCTGGAACCTGATCCTTCGGGCATTTGGCTCAGTGACGACCACTGGAACGCGGTGGGTTATGACAATCCGAGAAGCGATGAATTGATCATGGAAGGTCGTAGAACCACCGACATGGATGAACGGGCTGAAATCTACAAGGAGTGGCAAGAACTTATAATTGAAGACGCTCCTTATGTCTGGCTTTATGCAGAGGACGAAGCCTTCGTGCATACTCCCGACCTGAAAAACTTCCAGGGTGATGCATTCAGCATGTGGTGGAACGTAGAAGAATGGGAACTGGACCGGTAAAACATCTCTATCTAGTAGATAGCTAAAACAGAGATTACAGAGGGTGGCTTCCTCTTGGAAGTCGCCCTCTTCTGCAATAATCTTATGGAGGTCTGATATGAAGCAATATATTTTGCGCCGTCTGCTTCAAATGATACCTACACTGATTGGCACCACCTTTATCGTCTATATAATTATTAATATGGCGCCGGGAAGTCCTCTCTCCCACATGATCGATCCCACCATAACCGGAGAAGCCCTGGCACGAAGAGAAGAACAGCTGGGTCTGGACCGCCCTTTACTGCAGCGTTACGGCACCTGGCTTACAGAGGCTGCGCAAGGCAACCTGGGCTATTCCACCCGTTACCGGGGGAGGCTTGTAACCGAAATAATCCAAAGCCGCCTCTTAGCTACGGTAATACTCACCTTCTCTTCTATTATTCTCAGTTTTATCCTGGCGGTTCCTATCGGAGTCATTTCAGCAACCAGGCAGTATTCCACACTTGATTACTCTGTAGTAGTAACGGCGATAGCCGGTGTATCCGTACCGGTGTTTTTCTTAGGGATTGTCCTGATCTGGGCTTTTGCCTTCCAGATGGGCTGGTTTCCGGTGGGAGGCATGGTCTCCGCCGGGGTCAGGCACCCTACAATTCTAGCCTGGGCAGCGGATGTGGGAAAGCACCTGGTGCTACCTTTGCTCACCCTGACCGCAGCTAACACGGCCCGTTTCGTCCGTTTCACCCGCTCCAGTATGCTGGAGGTTATCAGGCAGGATTATGTCCGCACCGCGCGAGCTAAAGGTCTTTCCGAGCGGGTGGTCATTTACAGGCATGCCCTGCGTAATGCGCTTTTACCGGTAGTCACTATCCTGGGGTTAAGCCTGCCGTTTCTCTTTTCGGGTGCTATCATAACTGAAGCGGTATTTGCCTGGCCGGGAATGGGTACTATCCTTATTGAATCTGTAAGTCAGAGAGATTACGGTCTCTTGATGGGCATTAACGTCTTCCTTGCCGTTTTGGTTATATTAGGCAACCTGCTGGCCGACATCTTTTACTCAGTTGTCGATCCGCGTATTCGCTATGACTAACGAGGGGGTTAATTATGAGCCGTTTTATGTCTAGATTCACACGCAACCCGGCAAAAACGGGTATACTAAATGAAACAAATAATAATGATGAAGTTCTTAGCCCCGGTAAAATAATTTGGAAACGTTTCCGTCGCAATAAAATTGCCATGATCGGGTCTTTTATTTTGCTGATCCTGATTATTCTGGCTATATTGGCTCCGGTGCTGACCCCCTACGAACGGGATGCTATGGAACTGCAAAACCGTGAAGAACCGCCTTCTTCAGAGCACCTGCTCGGAACCGACCGCCAGGGAAGAGACCTTTTAACCCGGGTTCTATACGGGGGAAGAATTTCACTTTCTGTCGGGTTGGTAGCCAGTTCACTGCAAATGGTAATCGGCGTGATTTTGGGCAGTTTGGCCGGCTATTACGGAAAATGGCTGGACACCTTAATTATGAGGATCACCGATATGGTCATCGCTTTTCCCTTTCTGGCCCTGGCCATTACGGCAGCAGCAGTCCTGGGACCGAGTATTTACAACACCATGTTAATTATCGGTTTTCTCACCTGGACAGAAACATGCCGCCTGGTCAGAGGACAGTTCCTTTCCATTAAGCAAATGGAATATATCGAAGCAGCCAAGGCGACAGGAGCAAACGAATTTCGCATCATCTGGCACCACATGCTGCCCAACGCACTGGCCCCGATCCTGATTAGCTCTACTCTAATTATGGCTACTGCCATTTTAGTTGAAGCTGCTTTAAGCTACCTGGGTCTGGGGGTCCAGGCTCCGATGCCCAGCTGGGGAAATATTTTGGAACCGGCCCGGAGCATGATCGTCTTGATGAATATGTGGTGGCTGTGGCTTCCGCCCGGCTTTCTGATTTTTATTTCAGTATTGAGTATAAATTTAGTCGGCGATGGCCTGCGCGATGCACTGGATCCACGCTTGAAAAACTAGCCTTGAGAGGTGAAAATAACATTGTCTGATCTGCTCCAGGTAAAGAACCTGTATACTTCGTTTAATACTGAAGACGGGGTGGTTCCTGCTGTAAACGGAATTTCCTTTAATCTAAAGCACGGCGAATCACTGGGTATTGTCGGTGAATCGGGCTGCGGTAAAAGCGTAGCTTGCCTGAGCATAATGAGACTAATCGGACATCCGGGAAAAGTGGAAGCAGACGAAATAAAACTGGATGGAACAGAGCTGCAAGCATTGAGCGAAAAGAAGATGCGCAGCATGCGCGGTAACGACATGGCCTTTATTTTCCAGGAACCGATGACTTCTCTTAACCCTGTATACACCATCGGCTTTCAACTACAGGAAGCAATCCAGCTCCACCAGGGTCTTAATAAAGAGCAATCACAGCATAAATCTATAGAAATGCTTGAGATGGTCGGCATACCCAGGGCAGAGAAAGTTTTCTCCGAATACCCGCATTCCTTAAGCGGCGGCATGAGACAGCGGGCTATGATTGCCATGGCCCTTTCCTGTGAACCCAAAATATTATTTGCCGACGAACCGACTACAGCCCTTGATGTTACTATCCAGGCCCAGATACTGGAACTTATGACAGATTTAAGACAAAGAATTAATACATCAATTATCTTTATCAGCCACGACCTGGGAGTTATTTCAGAAATGGTGGACCGGGTAATCGTCATGTATTGCGGTATAATCATTGAAGACACTGATGTTAGAACTCTTATTAAAAACCCCAGACACCCTTACACCATAGGTCTGATTAATTCCAAGCCCCGTATAGATGTAGAACTGGAACGATTGGAGCCTATTTCTGGTTCCGTACCCAATCCCCTGAATATGCCGTCAGGATGTCCTTATCACCCGCGCTGTGAAAGTGCGATGGAAATATGCAGGGAAAAACTACCGGAAAATCATGAAATCAAAGATGGCCACCGCGTATGCTGCTGGCTATTCAGTGAGCTGGGAGGTAAAATAAAATCATGACGGAACCGATCGTTAAACTGGAAAACATTAAAAAATACTTTCCGATACGCGGAGGAGTGTTTTCCCGGGTAGTGGGAAACATAAAGGCGGTTGATGACGTGAGCTTTGTTATTAATAAAGGGGAGACCCTTGGCCTGGTAGGAGAATCAGGCTGCGGAAAATCAACCCTGGGAAGAACTATCCTTAAACTGCTGGATCCTACCGGCGGCCGGGCGTTCTATAAGAATAATGACATATTCAAAACCGACAAACAGCAGCTCCGCCATCTACGCCGTGAATTACAGATTATTTTCCAGGATCCCTTCAGTTCCCTTAATCCCCGCCTTAATGTGGGAGAAATCATCGGTGAATCCCTGGAAATTCATGGTGAAGTGAGTGGAAAAGAAAAGCAAGAGAGGGTAGAATACATGTTGGAGGTTTGCGGTTTGGCCCCCCATCACCACCGGCGCTACCCTCATGAATTTTCCGGAGGACAGCGTCAGCGCATTGGTATTGCCCGGGCCCTGACCCTTAATCCTGATTTTGTAGTAGCTGATGAACCGATCTCTTCACTGGATGTTTCCATCCAGGCTCAGATAGTTAATTTAATGGAAGAATTGCAGGATACATTTGGCCTTACATATCTTTTTATTTCCCACGATCTAAGCATGGTCCGTCATATTTCCAACAATGTAGCGGTAATGTATCTTGGCAAGGTAGTGGAGATATGCGGTAAAAACGAACTGTACCAGAATCCGCTTCATCCGTACACCCAGGCCCTCCTTTCTGCAGTTCCTATAATGGATCCCGATGCTAAAAGCAAGCGGATTATTCTAAAAGGCGATGTACCCAGCCCGGCCAATCCACCACCGGGGTGCAATTTTAATCCCCGCTGCCGCTATGCTGAAGAGCGCTGCCGCCAGGAAGAGCCGGAGCTCCGGGAAATTAGTCCCGGACACCAGGTATCCTGTCACCTCGTAGAAAAAGGGGTGGGTAAGCTTGACTGAAGATAATTCCCAGGGTCCAACAGACAAAAATCAGGAAGAAGAATTCCCTCAAGTTTACTTCTCATGGAAAGATATCCTGGCTTTTTGCGCGGCCATGTACCGTCTGCTTATACCCCAGCTTTTGCTAACCTTGCTGGTGGTTACAGTATTTGTATTCCTGCTTTTTTGGCTCTGGTTTAATTAAACCAGTATTCAACCATCAAGTGTCAGGAGTCTTTAACCAGCAAGCAGAATTAAACGCAAAATACAAAATCAAAGATTTTTTAAGATAGCACAATCCCTATTTTATATCCAAAATAAAAAATGTAATCGTCTTTTTAAACCCTCACGACGGCTTCATCACGAAGTTGAACCCTGATATCACGGTACAACCACTCTCTGCGGCGGAACCATAAAAGCAGTATTCCCAGCTCGGCAAAAATGGATATCGTTATAGCCAGCCATACCCCGTTAGTATCCATATTCAAGTGTATCGATAAAAGCAGTGCTAAAGGAATTTTGACCAACCAGTTGGCTACAAGTGCACTGACCATGTGGGGAACCGTATGCCCGGCTCCCTTGAATACAGCAGCTATAACATGCAGCGGGCCCATGATCACCAAAGCCGGAACGACTAAACGGATGTAGGCGATACCCATATCGATAACCCGGGGATCATCGGCAAAAGCGCCCATGATTACCGGGGCAGCGATAAAAGCAATAACTGCCATTATTGACTGAATTGTTAAAGCCAGCCTCATTGCCTTACCGATTACTTCCTCGGTAAGATCTCTCAACCGGGCCCCCAGGCTCTGGCCGACCATGGTTGCAGTGCCCATGTTGAGCCCGGCAATAAGGATAAAGCAAAAGCTGAGCAGACGCAGTCCTATTCCAAAGGCGGCTACCGCCTCGGTGCCAAAGAGAGCCACAATCCACATCATTACCGCCCCGGTAATCGGCCGGGTCATCCCCTGGAGGCTGGCAGGCAGTCCGATGCGCAGCATCCTTTTGAAAAGATCCGCCGATAAGCGCAGGCTGAAAAGACCGGATATTTTTAGCCCGCTAGGCGAAATCTTCCCACTTAAAACCACGTAAAGGATAAGACAAAAGCCGGCTGCCCGGGCTAAAAGCGAAGCTGTCGCCGCTCCCAAAATACCCATGGCCGGAAGGCCCAGCAATCCAAAAATTAATATCGGATCGAGAACAATATTTATGATATTGGTAAAAACCAGGATACCCATAGAAGTAAAAGAGTCGCCCACTCCCTGCAGGCTAAAAGCCAAACCTATGGCACCGTAAAGAAAAAGAAAACTGGTTCCTGCAACCTGAAGGTAAATAAGAGCCTGGCGGTGCACCTCCGGATTGACATGGTAGAGGGAAAGGACATAATCCCCCAGGGTAAATATAAATGTGATCACTACTGCAGACATGATCACGGCCATCCAAAAGGTATGCCGCGCCACCAGCTGCACTCCCTCCAGGTCCCCGCTGCCCCGGTAGCGTGAGGTGAGTGAAAGCGTAGAAACTGTAATGAGCTGGGACAGGGTAAAAAGCATCCAGAATATATTATGCGAAAGGGAAAGAGCAGCTAAAGCGTCTGTACCCAACATGCCCACCCAGAAAAAATCGACCAGTTCAAGAGAGGTTTGAAAGATCATGAACATCATCACCGGCCAGGACAGGTGCCACAGGTCCCGGTATATTTTTTCTTTTTCCAGGGAAACAAGCTGTTTCATGTTCACTATCGCCCCTTCTGCTGGGATAAAATTCTACATACTCAACAATGTTACCTTTTGTTTAAGCAAGATTCAAAAGATCGCATCACTATTTAACCGGCCTGAAAGATAATCCGGGAAACAGTCAGCGCAGTCCGGATGAAGAAAGAAACAGCCGCGGAAAATGAAATTTACACAATAAAAAGGGAGCTGTTTAATTAGCAGTAAGTAAACAACCTCCCTTTTCACGTTACAGCGGCAAAGTAAATCTACTTAAGTGTTAATCTCTAATGCAGTTCTTCATCGCCGCCTTCACGGGCAATTATATCCTGGTAATCATAAGTAAACTCGACCATCTTTGTGGCCATATAAATTGGAGCTTCAAATCGTAAAGCCAGGGCAATCGCATCGCTTGGCCTGGAATCGACTACTAAAGTTTCGTTGTTTTGATTAAAGTAAATTTCAGCGTAAAAAGTGCTTTCCCTGATATCGGTTATGACCACTTTCTCCATTTCACCGCCTAAATTTTCGCAGACAGACTTCAAAAGATCATGAGTCAACGGGCGGGGAGGTGTTTCTCCCTGTAAAACAAGGGCAATGGCCTGCGCTTCAAGCGGACCGATAGAAATGGGAAGCACCTTTTTTTCTTCGTCATCCATAAGCAAAACCAGGAAATTACCACCCTGATCGGCTGTTACCGTTTTAACCTCCAGCTTAATCACAAATAACATCCCCTCTCAACTCACTTTATTGTATTTTATCATAGATCAGTAGATCCTTAAACCGGTTCAACGATTGTTCATACACAGTGATGCCCTGGTTGTCTTATGCCCCGAGGATGAGCTTTTTCCCCTTATCCGGCCTTTTAAACGCAGGTTCTTTCATCGCGGTTTATATTTCTGATTACTGATATTTGATTTAGAAATATTGCAACACGATGCTTATAAAATATGATATATTATTTTCTAGAGTAATACTTAAGATTAACTTAAAAACAAAGGAGTATTAATTATGCACCACATTCAAATCGTTACCGACAGCACCGCTGACCTTTCAGCAGAGCAGATCAAAAAATACGGCATCAAAGTAATTCCACTTACCGTCACTTTCGGCTCTGAATCTTTTGCCGACGGAGTTGACCTTTCTGCTGAAGAATTTTACCGCAAGCTCACAACAAGCAGTGAATTGCCGAAAACTACACAACCCTCTCCGGAAATATTCCGTAATACATACGAAGAAGTCGCTTCCAAAGAAGAAGTTATCATCAGCGCCCACATTTCGGGAAAACTAAGCGGCACCCTTAATTCAGCCGAGGTCGCTTCAAAAATGATCGGCACCGAGGTTATTTTGATCGACACCAAAACAGCATCACAGGGGGTGGGCCGATCAGTTTTGGTTGCCGCCGAGGCCGTGCGCCGGGGGATGAACCTGGAAGAAACTTTAAACGTCGTCAATAAATCAATAACTCAAACGTTTAGTGTTTTTGCTGTCGATACCCTGGAATACCTGCAGCGTAACGGGCGGATTGGTAAGGCTGCCTCACTGCTCGGCTCTCTGCTGCAGATCAGGCCGATCCTGTATGCCGATCCCGAAGGGATGGTTGCCCCTTATGACAAGGTACGCGGGCGTTCAAAGGTTATTCCCAGCCTGGTTAACGCTGCACAAAAGAATGTTAGCGCCGATCAACCGGTTAATCTGTCTGTAGTCCACACCGGAGCAGAAGATAACGCCCAAAAACTGCTCGAGGAACTGCAAA
>SLRT01000018.1 GCA_007130825.1 Syntrophomonadaceae bacterium
AGCGATATTTTCGGGACCTTCGGCAAGGATAGTTTTTTCCAATTCCCGGGCACAACTTACGTTGCAGTCTGGATAAGTTGAATCCCGGTAACAGCGGTAACAGTGCGGAGCCGGAACCAGGGGGAAAGGCATAACCAGTGGCGAATAGAGGCTTCGTCTTTGAACATTGCCGGCAGCAGAAAGGGTGGCAATAGAACTGCCGTGATAACTGAGGTGACGTCCGATAAATTTCCACTTGTTTTGATTACCTTTTTGGCGGTGATATTGAATCGCGATGCTGAAAGCTGTTTCATTGGCTTCTGTTCCACCGGAAACAAGATATGCATAGTCCAAACCGGGAGGGGCAGATTCTGTTATCAGGCGGGCCAGCTCTTCCTGCGGCCGGCTGGTAAACATCGTGCCGTGGGCAAAACAGGTCTGTTTTGCTTCCTGATACAAGGCCTCGGCCACGGAGGTGACTCCGTAACCAATATTTGTTACCACACAACCGGAGGCCCCATCCAGATATCTTTTTCCGTTACAATCCCAAACAAAAACTCCCTCACCTTTTGCGATAACCGGATAATCTTTTTCTAATGAACGGTAAAATACATTGGAGTTATCCAAGCCCTAATCACCTCATCACGAGATAGTGGAGTACCTGCCGCTAAAATAAAAGAAACCAACTGAAAAGATCAGCACTATTATGCCCAGGATAATCCAGCTGTTGGCATACGCATCGCTGAGATCAGCGATCAGGCCGAATATGGGCGGGGTGATTACCGTGCTGGTGCGGGGGAAAATAAGAGCCAGGCCGGTTACTACGCCGATATACTCTTTTGAAACCAGCTCGCTGACCGCCGTGAAATAAATAGCAATTACCCCCATGGTGCAAAAGCCAAACAAAAAAGAAAAGCTCAGGATGGCGTAGGGAGGGAAATAAAACCTGCTCACAACGAGGCCGAAAAAGAGGGCCAGTGCGGAAATAAGCATTCCGAGCAGAAAAAGTCCTTTGCGCCTGTCACCATGAAATACTCTTTCATTGATCAGCCCCCAGACAGGCTGGCCGGCTACTCCCCCGATATGGAAAGTGCCCAGGCCCAAACCGGCAAATGCAGCAGAGGTGCCCAAATCCCTGGTCAGGTAGAGCGGGAAATGTCCGGTCACAGAAGAAATACTCATGCCGAAAACGATGCCCATAGTGAATACGCTCAAAAGGTAACGGTTTTTGATCAGCGCTAACAGATCTTCTTTCAGGGAACCAGTTTTGATTTCAGGGGAGGCAGTCGCTTTTTCCTCCCGGATCTCCGGAGGCTGATAGAATTTTAGGATAAAAAAAGTGACCATAGCGGCAAAAACGCTGCCGAAGATCAGGGCTGTGCGCCAGCCCAACATTTCACCCAAGAAAGGAAGCATGACAGCGCCTAAAACGCCTCCAAGGCCTCCTCCGCCATGAACAATGCCCATCGAAAAGCTTCTTTTCGATGGTTCAGACAGTTCTATTACTCCCTTGTTGACCGAGGGTGTAATAACACTGAATGCGGTCCCAGTAAAGAAAGCAAGCACAAGGATGATCCCGAATAAAGGGGAGAAGGAATGGAGCAGGATCATAAAAGCTACTACTCCCACCCCGAGGACCAGTCCCCTTTTTGTTCCCAGGTAATCAGCAATTCGTCCGCTGAAAACAGCAATGAACACAGCGCTTAAAAAGTAGAAACTGGTGTAAAGACCAACCTGGGCTCTGCTGACGAGGAATTCTTCCTGGACCAGAGGCAGCAGGGCTTTAAATCCCTGTACATTGGCAAATACGGCAATATATGCCGTAGAGATGATTAGTAATAGGATCCAGTTTTTTGGGTTTCCAGCTTCTTTGTGATTGTTTTTCATCCAGTACACCGATACATTATCTGCTTCAGAGTATTCATATACCAGTATTTGCCCCCAGTAGTTATTTAACTGATATAAGATTAACACAAGTGCGGAAAAAATTCAGTAGCATTTAGAGATATCTCTTTAAAACGAAGCATATGGGCTGAAGCATTTTCCCAGGAGTTTGGTTTAAATGAAACCGGCGTGTTTTCTATAAAAAGGTTTTTTGTGTTTGTTGCCGAATGATTTTAATTCCGGACTTAATTTTACCCTCCGGCTGTCTTGAAATCGGGGCGCTTATAAGACGAATCCGTAAAGAAGGTGGGTGGTAATTAATATGGGTTATATTTTCAGCAAAAGAATTTGGGCAAGATTAACCCCGGCCTTGTTATTTGGCTTGCTTTTTATCTATTGCCTGATATCACCTGTGTCGGCAGCGATGTATGGGGATGTTAATAGTGATGGAAAAATCAATGTCCAGGATGTGGCCATGGTGATGCGGCATGTTCTAAGCCTTGAATCCTTAAGTGAAAAGGAAATTATATTTGCAGATGTCAACAGCGACGACGTTATCAATGTCCAGGACGTAACTTTAATCATGCAGAAGTCTCTGGGATTAATAGAGGAATTTCCAGACATACCGGATGCTGCACCGGGTTTAATTAAAGAGTTCATAGTTGCCGAAGGATTAACACCCGGCAATAAGACCGTTATTGTTATTCTTGACACGGCCGATCCGCAGGATTATCAAGTCAAAGTGGGTGGCACTGTTTTAAGCTACCAGGATACGGCACAGGGGTTTAGAGGTGAAGTGTCTGAAGAAAATGCTAAGCGCAGCCAGTTAGAAATTCGAAAACTAGATTGAGCTTTGCGTGGGATGGCGCAAACTGAGTATTGAAATGAAAATTAGTTAAATCGGAGGTTTAATAATGACTTTGGAATTTTATTCTACAAAAACAGCACCTGAAGCGGTTGGCCCTTACAACCAGGCAGTTAAAGCAGGAAACCTGCTCTTTATTTCTGGACAACTGCCTCTTGACCCGGCCACGGGCGAAATGGTCAAAGGGGACGCAGGGGCGCAGGCAAAGCAATGTATGAAAAATGTTCTTGCCCTCCTTGAAGCGGCAAAGTTGTCTGATAAAAGTATCGCAAAAACAACTATATATGTCAGTGATTTGAATGATTTTAACCTGGTTAATGAAGTTTATGCTTCTTTTTTTACAGGAGAATATCCGGCCAGGGCTTGCATTGAAGTCTCGGGCTTGCCCAGGGGCGCTGATGTGGAAATAGAAGCGATTGCCTGCTACTAAATGCATTGTGGTAAAAAATACCTGCTATATGGATTAAAATGAGGTGTTAAAGTTGCAGACAACTCACAATATAATATTCGAAGATTCGAGAAGAATCGGCGCTTTAGATGATCAAAGCATTGATCTGGTTGTCACTTCACCACCTTACCCGATGATAGAGATGTGGGATGATCAATTTACGAAAATGAATCCTGATGCCGGCATTTATCTTAAAAACGGTAGCTATGGAAAAGCATTTCAATCAATGCATGCAATTCTGGATGAGGTCTGGTGTGAATTATATCGCGTGATGAAAGTCGGTGCAGTGGCCTGTATAAATATTGGCGATGCCACGCGTACTATCAACAATCGTTTTCAATTATTTGCCAACCATTCCCGCATACAAAACAGGTTTTTTGAGCTTGGCTTTGATGTCCTGCCCCTTATTTTGTGGCGTAAACAGACCAACGCTCCCAATAAATTTATGGGTTCGGGCATGCTGCCGGCGGGTGCTTACGTAACTCTTGAACATGAATATATACTGATTTTCAGAAAAGGTCCCAAACGAAAGTTTTCAACGGCTGAAGAGAAGCATAAGCGGATGCTGAGCAGTTTCTTCTGGGAAGAAAGGAACCTTTGGTTCTCCGATCTTTGGGATTTCAAGGGAGCCAGGCAGGAAACGAACAATTGTCAATTACGCAACAGGAGCGGAGCTTTTCCTTTAGAGCTGCCCTTTAGGCTGATCAACATGTATTCAGTCTTTGGAGATACGGTACTTGATCCTTTTATCGGCACCGGAACGACAGCCATGGCGGCTATGGCTGCCGGAAGAAATAGCACTGGCTGTGAAATAGACCCCGGTTTTTTTGAACCGGTTAAAAAAAGAATTACCGGAGATCCGCATGTGCTAAACAACTATAACCTAAAAAGAATAAAAAATCATCTTGAATTTGTCCGGAACTATAACGGGATAAAAGGTGAATTAAAGCACACCAACAGCTATTTTGGTTTTCCGGTAATGACCGGGCAGGAAAAAGAATTAAAGTTAGCTTTTGTCAGAACAGTGGAAGAGCAGGGGGATAATTGTTTTAAGGTCACATATTTTAGTGATCAATATATACAAAGCATTGATCCCGGGCAGCTGAATATAGATCAGCTTACCGATGATCACGGGATCCAGTCCACGATTCTTTTTAACGATTAGCGCTGATAGAAGTATTCCAAACAGGTATGCATTTCCTATTCTGTAAGATATAATACATTTCAGCCAGGCCGGAAAAGATCTTACCGGTATGATTAGAGTATACGGCCATTTCGCCGGGCTCCAACAATAGTGGATGCAAGCGCGCTTCTCGCCACGGCTGTCTGCTTTGAAGGGGAAAGGGGTGAAAGTGTACCCGGCCTTATAAACCCTCCTACCCTTGAGTGGGGATGGTCGGGGGTGAAAAGTATAGTATTAACCATGTGCGGTTCGGGCAAAAAATTCTCAACTTACCGTGCTCCGATAAGATTCTGACTCAAGAAAAAGGAGTGTATTGTTAAAAGTGAAGCAACTAAATAATGCTACAAAGTACCCGGTGTTAACCCTCGAAAAAACACTTCAGATTATCAATATTATGAAGGAGGGGCCAAATGACGGAGTAAGGATTAAAGATATCAGCCAAAAACTAAATATGGGCAAAAGCACCGTTCACCGTATCCTGAATACTCTTTTAGCCCACGGTTATGTTGAGCAGGGCAGTGACAACAAAAAGTACCGCCTCGGATGGAAATTTTTTGAAGTAGGAAGCATTGTTCCCCGCCAGCGTAACCTTAATAATGTTGAGCTGAAAGTACTTTGGGATCTTTGCGAAAAGTACGAAGAGACGGTCAACCTGGGGATCAGGATTTATGATAAAGTGGCCATTGTAGCCAAGGCAGATCCCCAAAAGGTTCTTTTTAAGACAGGACCTTACCTGGGAGAACAGGAACCGGTACATGCTACTGCCCTGGGTAAAGCTCTTATTTCTGGGTTAGGTGAAGAAGAACTGGAAAAATTATTTGCCCGAAAGTCTTTGGAAAAGTATACCAATAACACGGTTTCCAGCCTGGCGGAGTTAAAAAAGCAGTTAGCGCAGGTGTGCAAGCAGGGTTACGCATTTGATCGGGAGGAGCTTTCTGTCGGTTTAACCTGTATCGCCATGCCAGTATATAATTACAGTAATGAAATTATTGCCGCCATCAGCATTAGCGGCCCTTCGTTTCGAATGGATCAAAATAAAATCATGATCTGCAGGGAAGGTTTAAAGCAAGCCTGCAGCCAGCTGTCTGTTTTCTTTGGTTCTAGTAACAAAAGTAATTAAAAAAATTGGCAGTTGAAATGCCGAAGCTGTTAGGGAAAAAGTTTAATAACGTTTGTGAAAATGAAGGCCTGGTTGTAAAGGGTTTTTTATTTAATAATTTTTAGTTCTGATAATAGGAACACAGTATTTTATTGTAAAATTTTTTTAGAATCATGCAGGAGATTATAAATTATTCGCGAATATTTCAAGGCACTAGAAAAAAATAGCAATTTTTAGGCCTTTAAAGTATATTAAGAAAGAGACCAGAATATGGATACAATAAAACGAGCTGTAAACTCGGTAATTGATGAAGTGATCAGTCTAAGGCGGGATTTTCACGCTAATCCCGAGCTGGGGTTTGCGGAGCATCGCACAGCGGGAATAATTGAAGAATATCTACACGAACTCGGGATCGCAACAAAGAGAATGGCTGAAACAGGCGTAGTCGGTATGATTGAAGGAGAAAATTCAAATCCGGTTTTGCTGCTGCGAGCCGACATGGATGCCCTTCCGGTTGAGGAAGCAAACGATCTTTCTTACTGCTCAGGGTGTCCCGGAGTTATGCATGCCTGTGGACACGATGCTCATATGGCCATGTTGCTCGGGGCAGCAAGGGTGCTGAAGGGTATAAGTAATGAGTTGGCAGGCAGTATTAAGCTGGTCTTTCAGCCTAACGAGGAAGTTGCCGGGGCGCTGAGCATGATTGAAGAAGGAGTGCTGCAAAATCCGACTGTGGATGCAGCGATGGGACTGCACATCTGGGCCCCCTTAGTGACCGGCAAAATAGGGGTTTGCTCGGGCGCGGTCATGGGCGGCCTGGAGGTTTTTAAAATTACTGTCCAGGGTAAGGGTGGACACACCGGTTATCCGGAGACAGCGATAGATCCAGTGATTGCCGCAGCGGATATCATCCAGACGGCGCAACGAATACAAACCAGGGAAATTAGTCCGGGGAAACCTACAGCAATTATCTTTGGCCGCATCTCTGGGGGAACCAGGGCGAATATAATTCCCGATACCGTTATACTGGAAGGATCTGTGCGCACTCTTTATGCCGACCATGAGGATGAAAATCCGATGCAGCGTTTAAAACAGCTTGCCGAGAAGGTAACTGCAGTCCATGGCTGCAGCTGCAAAGTAGAGTGGTACCGGGAAAATATACCACTGATTAACGATCCCTTTATGGCCCGCCTTGCTGCTGCAGTTACCCGGGAAATGCTCGGCAGTGAGGGATTGGTTTCAGACCTGGCCTGTATGCCGAGTGAGGACTTTTCTGAGTTTTCCGCCCGTGTTCCCGGTGTGTTTACATTTTTAGGAACCGGTAATAAAGAAAAAGAAAGCGATTATTCCCATCACAATCCTCGTTTTAATATTGATGAAGACAGTTTACCGCTGGGGGTAGAGATGTTTGTCCGGTTCGCGCTGAGGTTTTTCAATGATGAGGAGGTGTTAAAAAGCAAAACTATCTATTGAAAGGTAGCTTGACGCTAGATGTTGATTGTATTTTAATTATTTGGGGGTATGTAAATGATAAGCAAAAATAAGCTTTGGATGTTGTTGATACTGGTTACCATTCTGGCTGCCGGACTTGTAATGGCGGCAGGCTGTGAAGAGGCACCGGTGGAAGAAGAAGAGCCGGAAGAAGCAGTTCCCGATGATGAGGTAGAGGTAGATGAACCTGTTCTCGATGAGGTTATAGAAGCCAGGCTCGCTTCTGAAGAAATCGAAGGCGATTTCATGACTGTGTGGGCGGAGAATTTTTCCGAGCACATGTATGATTGGTCTGACGGTAAATTCCAGCTGGATGTTTATCCGATGGGAACTCTCGGCGACCTTCGTGATATTAACGAGCTGGCTCAGCTGGGCGTAGTGGAATATGTTTTCTCCGACTTTGCCTGGATTGGCGCTTTTGTTCCCGAGGCTATGGTATTTGGCCTGCACTACATGTGGCCGGAAGAACGGCCCTGGGAAGTTATGGAGTGGGTAGTCAGGAACGGAGAAACGATGGACATTCTCGAAGAGAGCTATCGCCGTGAAGGCCTGGTTCCCTTAAGCATCATGTTTGAAGGTTGGCAGTGGATGACAGCGAATGAACCAATCGAAACAGTAGAGGATATGCAGGGCTATGATGTGCGGATTATGGCTTCTGATATGCTTAACGAACAGTACCTGGCTCTTGGCGCTTCTCCCACCCCGATGGATTACGGAGAAGTATACAGTGGCTTACAAACCGGGCTTATTGACGGCCAGGTAAACCCGCTGTTTGCGATCAAGAGTATGGATTTTTACCAGGAACAGGATTACTTTACCCAAATTTATGCCGAGGTGTTTGTCGGTATCCCGACCATAAACATGGTATTCTTTGATAGTCTGCCCGAAGAAGTGCAGCAGGAGCACCGGGAATGGTGGGCTCAGGCCATTTTACCCGCAGCAGACTGGATTAACGACCGGCATGAATCGGACCTCAATGCCATGTTGGAAGATCGGCCTGAGATTGAAATAATCGAGGTTACCGGTGAAGAGCAGGAAGGGTTTAAAGAAAAAGCAATGGAAGCTCACGAGAAATTCTTTGAGTATGGCGGACCAAACGCAGAAGCTATTTACGATGCGCTGGTCAGCGATATTGAGCAGGCCAAACAAGAACTGGATATAGATTAACATTAACCGAGAGCACATGCCCTGCAGCGGAGAAAATACCGCTGCAGGGCTTTTTAAAAAGTGAGGTTAAGCTATATGAACTCAATTTTTAGGATAGTCGGCAAAATTGTGGACTGGTTCGAGGTGTTGGTATTAAGTTTAGGAGTTTTTCTGCTTGCCGCCCTGTTAATCGCCAATGTAATTGCCAGAAATTTTTTCAGAAGCATATATTATGCCGAAGAAGTATCGATGATCCTGGTAATTTTTATCACTTTTGTGGGCTTGAGTTATGCAGTTCGCAAAGCAAGGCATATTCGCATGGGAGCTATTTTTGATGCGCTCAACCCGAAATGGCAAAAGATCATGTTGTTCATAATTGCCGGTTACAGCGCATTTTTTATGTTTTTAATGGCCTACTATGCTTATGAATACGTGGTAACGGCCCGGTTAACGATGCAGGTCACTTCTTCTTTGCGTATTCCGTACTGGATAATTGTGGTTATTGTCGTTATCGGCTTTTTTTCAGCCGGAATTCAATATATACGCACGATCATAAAAAATATTATTGAAAAAGATGTCTGGCTCTCCCCGGAACAGCAGAGTGAATATGAGGCAGAAGGGTAAGCATCATTTGTGGAAGGTGGTGAGATATAGTTGCTATTTTTAGGCATGAGTATGTTGACGAAGTTACTGCTAGGTTTTCCATTTATGGTTGTAATCCTGGGTTCATTGATCCTTTATTTCTGGATTTATATGCCCGGTTTTAATATGCATGTTTTAGTTCAGCAGGTGGTTTCCGGTATAAAGCCCCCGGCCCTGGTGGCAGTGCCCATGTTTATTCTCGGAGCGTCGATCATTACCTCCGGCCAGGCGGCGGGGAAGCTGATTGATATGGTTAAATCTTTTGTCGGGCATATCCCCGGCGGACTGCCGATTACCACAAACGCCAGCTGTACCCTTTTTGGTGCGGTTTCAGGTTCTACCCAGGCTACAGTGGCTGCAATCGGCGGCACCATGCGACCGATGCTTTTGCAGGCCGGTTACCCCAGTTCTTTTACCCTTGGCCTGATCATCAATTCCAGTGACATTGCTTTTTTAATTCCTCCCAGTATTGGCTTTATCGTTTACGGCGTGGTAACCGGCACTTCGATCGGTGAGCTTTTTCTGGCCGGAATCGGTCCCGGGTTGCTCATTTTTTTCTTGTTTTCTATATACAGTATTTTTTATTCCAGGTATAAAAAACTTGGCCAGCTTCCCAAGGCAAATTGGAGCCAGCGGGCCGCGGCCATTAAAGACGGTCTTCCCGTAGTTGGTTTTCCGGCGATTATTGTCGGCGGAATCTACGGCGGCATTTTCAGCCCAACCGAGGCGGCGGCTGCCGCGGTGGCCTATGCTCTCTTTTTGGAACTGGTGGTTTACCGCTCTCTTACAATAAACAGGTTGGTTGATAGCTTTTTACAAACCGGGGTAATTACCGGTGTTGTATTTATTTTGGTGGGCGCCGGGCAGGGGCTTTCCTGGATGTTAAGTTTCCTGCGTATACCGCAGCAAGTGCTTGGTCCAATGTTTGGAGTCGATCCTTCATATATAACCGTGGTCATGATTATTGTCGTATCTTATTTTGTAGCCTGCATGTTTGTCGATCCGATTGTAGCTATCTATGTGCTAAGCCCTGTTTTTGCCCCCTATGTAATTCAGGCCGGTGTGGACCCGGTTTTGCTTGGTGTCCTGGTTACTCTGCAGGCGGCTATCGGATCAGCAACTCCGCCTTTTGGCTGTGATATATTTACGGCCCAGCTTATCTTCAGGCGGCCTTACCTGGAAGTGATCGGCCACACACCGCCTTTTATAGTAATTCTTATCCTGGTTACCGTGATCCTGGTGGCCTTTCCGCAAATAGCGCTGTTTTTGCCGGCTACCGCTTTATTGTAAGAATTAATTAAGTGATTATCAGGGTTTGGGGAGGTTTAATCTTGCGCTACCGGGCTAAACCGGGTCAGGTTAGTTACGGCGAGGCGATCGGCATACTGCTATTGGACAGCTGTGCGCCTTTTATTCCCGGTGACGTTGCCAATGCTTCCACTTTCAGCTTCCCGGTCCGTTTTCAGCGGGTGCCAGGTTTGAGTGTGGAGCGCATCTTTAATCATGACCTGACGCTTTTGGATGATGTAATTGAAGCGGCCCGGGAGTTAAAGAAAAACGGGGTTAGGGCGATAAGCGGTGACTGCGGTTTTATGGCTTTATACCAGCACGAACTGGCCGAAAGGGTGGGCCTGCCAGTTTTTATGTCCAGCCTTCTGCAGGTTCCTTTTATGAACCATTTGATTGGGAAAAAAGAAAAGATCGGTATTCTCACAGCCAATGCCGGTTCACTTAACAGCGAAGTGTTACGCCTTTGCGGAGCGGATTTCCCCGACAGGCTTGTTATTGGTGGGCTGGAGAACAGCCCTTATTTTCGGTCTGCATTTATTGAAGAAAACGGCGAGTTGGACAGGGAACAAGTTGAAAATGAAGCAGTTTCAACGGTTCAGAAAATGGTGGAAAATGTTCCTGAAATCAGGTTGCTACTACTTGAATGCAGTGTCCTTCCGCCCTACGGGGCGGTAATACAGCAGGCTACCGGTCTGCCGGTGTTTGATTATGTTACTATGATCAATTATGTATATAACGCAGTGGTGAAGCAGCGTTTCAACGGTTTTATGTAGTACGGTTTTTTTATATGAGCAAAAAATCAGGTTTTAGCTTCATTTTTACAAAGGTTTGCCTGGATAACCGGTTAAACTGCCGTTAATATAAATAAATTGTTGAAGGCAGGCTTAAATATAACAGCTTGAGGGCCTGCCAGGTAGCGGGTAAAACAAGGAGGACTGCGTATGTCAAGTGTATTTTCAACCGGGGAATATCAGGAAAGGATCAAAAAAACCAAGCAAAAAATGACCGACAAGGGTATTGATCTGCTGATAATTTCTCAGCCGGCCAATATGAATTACCTGACCGGTTACGATGGCTGGAGCTTTTACGTGCACCAGTGTGTGCTTGTGCACCAGGAACAGGAAGAACCGATGTGGCTGGGCCGCGGCATGGATGCCAACGGAGCCCGTTTGACTACATTTTTATCTGAAGAAAACATCCGTGAATATGCCGATGATTACGTGCAATCGACGATCAAGCACCCGATGCAATTTGTGGCTGGTGTGATCAAGGAAAAGGGTTGGGAGAAAAGCGTAATCGGGGTGGAAATGGATCAATTCTACTTTACTCATCACGCCTTTACCTCCCTGGAAAGTTCTCTTCCCGGGGCCAGGTTTAGCGATGCCAATACCCTGGTTAACTGGGTCAGGGTAGTTAAATCAGACGCAGAAGTTGAATTCATCAAGCGGGCCGGAAAAATCTCAGAAAAAGTAATGGATGCCGCCCGGAAAGCTATTAAAGTTGGCGTTCGCGAATGCGATGCAGCAGCAGCTGTTGCTTACGCTCAATATGCCGGCACCGCTCAATATGCCGGGGATTACCCGGCGATCGTTCCCCTGATGATGGCCGGGGAGGCGACCAAAACCCCACACCTGACCTGGACGGAAAAGATTTACCAGGAAGGTGAAGCAGTTTTACTTGAGCTCAGCGGAGCCTACAGGCGTTACCATGCCCCGATTGCCCGGACGCTTTTTTTAGGGAAAAAACCGCCTAAACTTCTCAATGATACCGCCTCGGTCGTGCTGGAAGGGCTCAACAAGGCACTTGAAACCATAAAACCGGGAGTAATCGTTGAAGAAGTGGAAGCGGCCTGGCGGCAGGGAATTGCCCATTCCACGGTGGTCAAGGAATCGCGGATCGGCTATTCTTTCGGGCTCAATTATCCGCCGGACTGGGGCGAACACACTATAAGTATCAGGCCGGGAGATAAAACTGTGTTGCAGCCGAACATGATGCTGCACCTGATCCCTGGAATCTGGTACGATGAAGTTGGTTTTGAATTGGATGCCAGTGTGCGGGTTATTCCCGGGGGTTATGAATCGGTTTATGACTACCCACTGGAACTTTTTCTTGAAGGATGAAGAAGTTGAAGGATGAAGAAGAATGAAGAGATAAGGAAGAGATAGGGAAGAGATAGGGAAGAGATAAAATAGAAATTCGGTGATGCTTATCTGAAATAAGCTTGGACCTGCACCGGTCCGGTTTTTGTCCAGACTTAAATGTAACTGTATTGTAACTATATTATTATGCGAAAGGAGAATTAACCTTGTCTAAAAAGAGTGTTTTAGATTTCATCAGGATGAAAAAAGAAAATGACAAAGTGGCCTGGGTTACCGCTTACGATTTTCCGACGGCGATGTTTGCCGAACAGGCCGGGATGGATATGATCCTGGTCGGAGATTCTTTGGGGATGGTTATTCTCGGTTACAAGGATACTATTCCTGTAACCATGGAAGATTGCCTCTCCCACAGCCGGGCAGTCCGCCGCGGTGCGCCCAAGACATGGATTGTCGGGGACATGCCTTTTGGTTCTTACCAGACAAGTGACGAAGATGCGGTAAAAAATGCGGTTCGTTTCTTAAAAGAAGCCGATATGGATTGCATCAAGCTGGAGGGAGGCGTCCGGGTAGCCAGCCGGATCCGGGCCATCAACAATGCCGGCATCCTGGTCATGGGTCACATCGGGCTGACTCCGCAAAGCGCCGGTCAGCTGGGCGGTTTCAGGGCTACCGGTCGGGATGTAAAAACTGCCCGTAGTTTGATTGAAGATGCCCTGGCTGTCCAGGAAGCGGGAGCTTTTTCTATTCTCGTTGAAGCAGTTGCGCCCGAACTGACCGAATTTTTGACCCGTAAACTTGACATCCCCGTTTACTCGATCGGCGCCGGAGTATACTGCGACGGTCAGCTTTTGATTTGCGGGGATATGCTTGGACAATTCCAGGCCTTTACACCGAAATTTGTCAAGGTATATGCCAATATTGCTGAAACAAGTGTTAATGCTTTCAAACAGTACATTTCAGAAGTTAAAAACGAAGAATTTCCGACTGACGATTATGTTTATCCGCGTAAAGACAGTATGGAAGATTTCCAAAAGCTGTTTGATGAATACAGCTAAAACCCAGTGGCAAATTTTTATGTTAGTAGAACAATGAAAAGCAGCAAGTAAAGGCAGTAAAGGGGACTTTTGGGGCGCTTCTGAAGCGTAGTGGAATTTAACCGGGACATTTTTCCCACAGAAGTTATCTCTTATTACCTTCGGGGAGTCGACGGTACCGTTCCTCTGGCGCAGCGGCTGAATAACTATAAGTAACTCTTTATTGCAGGGTTGGATTATTAAATAATATATGGTGGAGGTTGTTTGCAATGTCTTTCGAAAAGATTGAAAAGTATATTCAGGAAAAAACCGCTTTTCCTTTGCGGGATCGCTATGATTTACCCACATCGCAGTTTACCTTTCCCGATGGTTCGCATTACCGGATTGAGATTGCCGGTATGGAAAATATTTCTAACCTGGAAATCATGACCAGAGAAGCAGAAAAAAGAAAAGTTCCTGTCCACCGGGTTATTTCAACGGTGAGAGGAGCGGCTCTGATGGATAAAAAGGAACTGGAAGAGTATGCCCGGTTTGCCGCAGATAATAAATATGAAGTGATCATTAATCCGATACCAAGCAGGGGCTGGGATAGCGGCCGCCAGTATACAACTTCAGAAGGGTATGTCTCCGGCATGCGGCTCAGAGGCAGCGACAAAGTATATGAGTGGTTAAAGGAGTTTGACCGCTGCCTGGAAGCCGGCATCCGCGGTTTTCTGATACCCGATGAAGGCTTATTGGCCCTGGTCACGCAAATGAGGGCAGACGGAGTTTTCTCGGATGATGTGAAGTTCAAAGTATCGGTTTTTGCCGGCCATGGCAGTCCCCACGGCGGGAAACTGCTTGAGGATCTGGGCGCCGACAGCTTTAATCCGCTTGGTGACCTGACTTTACCCATGTTGGCCTCGATCAGAAGCACAGTAAAACTGCCCCTGGACATTTATGTCAGCCTGGTCGAATCGATGGGTGGATTCCAGCGTTTCCACGAATGTCCGGATATTGCCCGAATCAGCGCCCCGGTATATTTCAAGATCGAACCAGGCCGGTCCGAGGCCGAGATGTACAACGCCTGGGTGGACGACGGATTACTCAACCACCTTGCCGCCCACCGGGTAAAAATTGCCCAGATCTGTATCGAATGGGTGGAACGATCCGGCTTAGGCCTGGTCTTAAAAGATGGCGGAGACGATCTGTCTGTTCCCAGGCCTGTATAGAAGTTTATTCGAAGACACTTATTACGGCGCCCATGCACCCTCCCCTCCCCGTTAAGACGGGGAGGGGAGGGGTAAAAGGCAATTTGAAAAAAAATAATAACAGTTTATAGAGTCAAACAGATTATGACCTGTTTAAATTACTTAAGAAGGGATTGGTTATTATGAGTGCGAATCCACTCAGCACCGCCCTGTATTCCCTGCGCCAGGCAGCCGGCTTGGCCGGTCTTGATCCAAAAGTGATCGAACTCCTAAGCACACCGAAGCGGACCATGGAATTTACCTTTCCGATGCGTATGGACAACGGCGAGGTGCGGATATTTACTGCTTACCGGGTCCACTGGTGTGATGCTTTGGGCGGTTTTAAAGATGGGACAAGGTTTACCGAAAACCTGACCCTGGATGAGTTGAAGGCCTTGGCGCTGTGGATGACCATCAAGCATAGTGTAGGCGGGATTCCCGCCGGTGGCGGTAAAGGGGGTATTGTAGTTAACCCTGAAGATTTGAGCGAGTGGGAATTGGAGAGGCTTTCTCGAAATTACATGCGCCACTTACCCATGAAGGGAGCCTGGGTTGATGTGCCCGGTGCAGATATAGGCACCAGCGAAAAGACCCAGGGTTGGATGCTTGACGAATACGAGTCGATTATCGGATTTCACAGCCCGGCAGCGGTTAACGACAAACCGACCGCGGTGAGCGGTACTCTTGGAACTGATGAAGCTACCGGGCTTGGGGTTTACTTTGTTTTTGAGCAGGTGGTGAAAGATTTTGGCTTTGAAAAAAACTGCAGCGTTGCAGTGCAGGGATTCGGTAAAGTAGGTTCGATTCTGGCTAAATACCTCACAGAAAACGGCTATAAAGTAATTGCTGTCAGCGATGTCTATGGTGGAATATTTTCAGCCAACGGTATAGATTGCATAAAATTGAATGAACATCTCAGTAAAACAGGTTCGGTGGTTGATTTTCCGGGTACTGAACCTGTTTCCAATGATGATTTACTGGAACAGGAAGTCGATGTTCTGATCCCGGCTGCCGTGCAGAGTGTAATAAATGAAGATAACGCTTCGCGGATCAAAGCTAAAATGATCATTGAAGCAGCCAACGGCCCGGTAACTTCGGAGGCAGAAGAAGAACTCAGGGCTAAAAATATTCCGGTGATCCCTGATGTAGCCTCCAATGTCGGAGGGGCGATTGTTTGCCACTTTGAGCGAATCCAGGGCCTTACCGACGAATACTGGGATATCGCGAGAGTCAGGAGCCAGCTAAAGGACTGGATTACAAGGGCTTATCATCAGATGCTGGCCACAGCTGCAGATAAAAAAGTTTCTTTACGCATGGCGGCCTGGATTAATGCCCTGTTGAAAATCGAGGCTTCGGTTAAAAAGCGGGGCTGGGTGTAAGCCTTATTCAAGAACACCCGAATCAGCGATGCCAATGCCCTTGACCATGTTTGCCGGGTATGCTTAAATGGACATATCCGGCATATTACCATATGCGCCCGTAGCTCAGCCCGGATAGAGTAACTGACTTCGAATCAGCAGGTCGCAGGTTCGAATCCTGCCGGGCGCACCAGTATAAAAAAAGGGTTTTCGGGGATCATGGTTCCCTGAAAACCCTTATCGGTTTATATAAAAACATCTTCAACCCGGTAGCATATATAAATAAAAATAACTCCCTTAACTCCGGTTTTAAAAATTCTTGAACCTCAAAAACATAACCTTCAGGCCCATTGATCAAAAAAGACTTTAGTCCTATATCTTTTAAAGCCTTGATTTCCCCTATGCCGGTTCTAAATACCCGCGCCCATCTTACGTCCAGCGCTATTTCCAGCTCAAGGACTTTTTCGAAAAAGGAACAAGCAGCAGAAAAATCATCAAAATACAGGAATGTTATTTGAGATGACACCTTGCTAACACTCATAATGAGCCACCATCCTTGTTTAAGATAAACTATACATTTTCAACAATAAGCATCCAGGGCGCCGTATATTGTAAAGTATTAAAGTGGCAAGAGAAGCAATATATTCATGTTCTAATCAATTTAATAAGATTTGTGCAAGGAATACTGAAAAATATGAAGAAATATATGCTAAACAAAAAAGAATAATGCCGGACAATATCAAATCAACCATCTCTCCACAGGATTATTTCAAAGAAAAGAAATTCATTGCAAGGACAGGTTCTTAAGGATAGGGTCTTAATGATAGTTTTCACTGCCAGATTGTCCGCTGAACCGGCTAAAGCAAGAAAGATAGACGGTATCTTAAGGGCCTTACTTCCAAAATCCAGTGCATTATTAGCAGGACTTTTTTGAAAGATCCCGCAAAAGCCGGGGAACCGTGCGTTTGACAGGTGCTATTTCTAACCTCAACTTTGATGAAACTGGTTTGCCCGGGTCAGGTTTGATGCTTTAAATAGGAGGGGGGATGAAGTATGAGTTATGTTATGACATATCTTAATGCAATAATTTTTATAGCTATAGTTTTGGGAACTTTCATCGGGGTATATTTACTTGTTCGCAGCAGTTTTGAAGATAAATAAACGTTTCCGAGCCAAAATTTTAGCGTAACTGTTTTCGGTTTTCAAAGAACTTGGTAGCCGGTCAGGCCAGCCTGAGCCGATACAAGCGAATTGACAACCGCTTGATCATCAGCAGGAAAGACCTGAAATCAAATAGCAGGGCTTTTTTCTATCATAAAATAGACATATCTGCGGTGCAAGGTGCAGGTTTTTATAATATTATTTAGGCCCTTAATTATGAAGTGCTGCGCATTTTTGGCAAGACTTTTTTGAGCGATCCCGCAAATGCCGATGTACACTACGTTTATTAGGGGTCATTTTGAAATCCAACTTTTATGGTACCGGCTTGTCCGGGTTAGGAGAGATCTAAAGTGTGTTCAAAGAATACTGCGAATGAAGATCTGAAGCTAAATAAGCATAAAGCGGAAAAAGAAAAAACTGGAATAGTATACAGCTGTGCCGGTCCAAGAATAGACCCGGAAGAAAATACAAACTGTAATTATTATAAAAAGCTACATCATTATCAGGCTAATGTTTATCCAGATAATGCACAGGATTAACCGGAATTCCATCATGATGCACTTCATAGTGAAGATGTGTACCTGTAGTTCGGCCGGTTTTACCCATGTAACCAATTGTTTGGCCTCTTTCTACCTTTTCTCCGTGTGTAACAGCAAATCCATTCAGGTGAGCATAATAAGTTTCATAACCATAACCGTGATCAATAATCAAAAGATTGCCCAGGCTTCCCCGGTAGCCGGAATATACAACCACTCCACCAGCGGTGGCCCGGATAGATGATCCGAACGAACCAGCTATATCGATACCGGTATGAAACTGGTAACCATCATCATATGGAATATTTCTTGTGCCAAACCCGGAGGTAATACGTCCTCGTGCAGGCCAGATGCTGGGTCTGGCTTCAACCTGCTCTATCTTGGCTTCTACTTGCTCTATATATGTCCCCACATAGGTGTCAACATCATCGAGTGTACCGGATCTTTTCAGGACGATATCTCGCAAGATGACAAGATTATCTGCTGCCCGATCAAGCACCTCCCCTGAAACAGAACGATTTCCATATGAATTTTGATAGCTTAGAACACTGTCTTTTGCATTTAAATACGCACTGGAGGAATTTGACGGGTTAATACTGTTAAGTGAGTTATGCGTATTAGAACCGTTATATATATTATATGGATTAGCAGCAGGTCGATTATTCCCGGTATCACTTGTTTCAGGCTCAACCTCATTTATGCCCTCAAGATCTTCTAATTCATCTAATTTTTCTGTAACGCTGTCTATCAGCTTGTCTAAGTCGTCTATCTGCTGATTTACCTGTTGCGCTTCAACAGTCAGGGCGCTAATTTCTGCTTCTTGAGCCCGGGTTATCTGCCGGAGTTCCCGGGTGTTTTGTGCCTCAGCTGCAGCAACAAGATAAATGTAGCCAAGAGCAGCAACACCGGCTACACCAAGCACAAAGAAGACTACCGCTAGTTGGGTTATATGAAGTGGAAGTCTCAGGCTGAAAGTGGTCTCTTCAGAATGAGGGACGATCATAATTGTAAAACAGCGTTTTACTTTCTGTGATGTCATATTCTGTATTTGCCCTTTCAGCAAAATCTTTTCTTCAAAAAAGCCGATACGAAAAGACCACCCCTTACCCCCTCCGTCCAATTTATTTGCAGCAGTTATCATTCTTGCCAATCATACCGGGGTAAGGTCCACATGGAGCAAAAGAGGGAGGAAATTACTTGGCTCTTATTTTAACGCCTGAAAGTTACGAGAATATTACAAACAAATTACGATTTTGTTACAATCTGACTTAAAGTAAAATGAGCGATATCTGAATTATTTATTACTTTTAAGAAGGAATATTGCAAAAGTTGCAGAACAAATTAATCAAGCAAATATTTTGTGATCTATACCTTTCAAGGAGGTGGAGAAGCTTATTGTCAAATTAGTTTGGAGCATGGGAAAGAGGCAAAGGTTCTTTTATAATTATTAATTCCTTGCATGATGGGAAAATTATTTATGAAAGGATGATCATGATGGCTTGCCCAAACGAACACCAAGACAATGACAAACAACAAGATAGCAATGCACTGGAAGCTGATGCTCAAACAGGTTTAGGGGGCAGAATAAAAATACTGTCAAGCAGTTTGAAAAATAATAAATTCAAGCTTTTGGGAGCAGTAATAGCTGCGCTGCTTGTCCTGCTGGTAATTGTATATTTAGTTTATCCCCGGCCGGACTTTGAAGTAAAAGCTTTCGCTATGCCTGATGAAGTTGTATCCGGTGATGAAATGGTGATTACCGCAGATGTGGAAAATATCGGCCGCGCCCGCGGAGCATACAGCGTAACTTTGTTTTTCGATGACGATGAAGTGGAAGTAACCGATATTATGCTGGATGCCGGGGGAAAAGACAGTTTGGAGTTTAGCGTTCCCGTCGATTATTCTCCGGGAACCTACCCGGTTTATTTGGGGCTGGGTCCTGAGAAAGACTATTTCGAAGAATTGGCGAGCTCGGTAGAAGTTTTAAACCCGTTTACTGTGGAAGGCTTTGAAGTGCCTGAAGAAGTGTTTTACGGGGAGGATTTGTTAATTGCCATTGGTGTTGAAAATATCAGTTCCTCTCAAGCTCCATACAGTGTAACTTTATTTGTTGATGACAATGAAGTGGAAGCAACCGATATCATGCTGGACGCCGGGGAAAAAGAAGTGTTGGAGTTTAGCGTTCCCGTCGATTATTCTCCGGGAACCTACCCGGTCCACCTCGGTTTGGGTCCTGAAAAGGATTATTGTGAAGATCTGGCGAGTTCGCTGGAAGTCTTGAATCCTTATGTTGTGGAAGATTTTGATGTCCCGGAAGAAATTGCTTACGGGGCCAATTTGTTAATTAGCGCCGCTGTTGAAAATATAAGCGCTACAGAAACGCCATATAATGCCACCCTGTTTATTGATGGCGATGAGGTGGAAACAAAGGAGATCATGCTGGGCGGCGGCGAAAAAGAGGTTTTGGAGTTCAGTACCCCTGTCGATTATTCATCGGGTAGTTACCCGGTTGCCCTGGAGCTGGGTCCGGAAGAGACCAGTTTTGAAAAACTGGAGGGTTCATTGCAGGTTTATCGGCCGGCTGAATTTGTGGTAGAAAATTTAAGCCTTACTTCCCGGACGGTAGATGTCGGTGACGATGTAGTGGCAAGGGTTTCTGTAACCAATGTTGGAGATGTGCAGGGCAGCCATACGGTTTCCCTGACGCTAAACGGAACAGTCATCGACAGTCAAGAGGTCTCCCTTGACGGGGGAAGCCAAACAGAGTTGTCTTTTCCGCTCACCATCAATAATCCGGGCAGCCATACAGTGGCGGTAGGAGGTTTAAATACAAGCGTAACTGCATATCAAATTGAACGTCCGGCTAATGGGACCGTTTTGGTCAATAAAATATCCGGCGGAGACGGGGAATTAAAAATTACCAATAACCGTTCAGTAGACAGCCTTGTTGTTCTTTCTGACCCCGGCAAGCCGAAAGAGCCCCTGATGGCTGTTTATCTCCGGGCAGCAAGCTCAACAACTGTCCGTTCCATCCGTGATGGCACCTATGAAATATATTATAGTTTTGGATCGCAGTGGGATGCTCATTCGAGAAAATTTACGCAAAATGCGGAATATGGCCGGTTTGAAGAAGAAAAAAAGTTTGAAACCACCCGCCGTGCCGACTACATCGAGTATTCAATATGGGAGTTGGAATTTTATGTTTTAGATGCTGATATGCCTGCGCGCACTCGAACAATACCTGCCGACCAGTTCCCTTCCTGGTAGCTATTTTAGATCCTTAAGCCTGAAGAGCTGCGCATTTTTGGCCGGGCTTTTTTGAGCGAACCCGCTAACGCACATGTAGATAACGTTTAGCAGGGGTCATTTTCAAATCCAACTTGATGGCAACGGTTTGTCCAGGTTAGGATTTTAAGCAGATTTTAAACTGTTCCCATAAGCTGTTACCTTCACTTGTCGCAAAGGAGGATAATAATGCCGGAAGAGGAATACAAAATAACTGATCGCGCTCTTAGAAAAATGGTCAAGCTGGAGAGTTACATAAGCGTCATGGCGGAAGGTCATGATAAGGAGAGACTGACCAGGGCCTACCTTGAATTAGTTGAAGATTTGGGGTTGCCCCCTGAATATGGAGAAAGTATTAGAAGAGGTCGGCTTTAAGAAGCATAGTTTCCTGAAGTGCGGGAAGTCAACAGGCGGGCTTTTCGGAAGGCTATTACAGGTGGATATTTGGTTAAAAGGGTATGCCTGAGCTTATAGAAAAATTTTCACCCATGTCTCTGGCGGTGTTAAGTAATGCGGTAAATAAAATTTTCTCCCAACAGGAGGGTAAAAAATGAAGCCTAAAGTTATTATAATTCTGGTTCTTGTAATTCTATTATTAATAATTTTAATCCAGAATACCCAGGTCGTAACTTTGCACCTGCTTTTCTGGTCGGTATCTATGTCCCAGATTATTCTCATTGCCGCTGTCCTGCTTTGTGGTTTTATTATTGGCTACCTGGCCTCGATGTTAACCAGAAAAAGATAATAATATGCTACAAAATAAGAAAGCCGGTCATCGAAGAATATTTTTCAACTCCGGGGCGTGATTATAAATGTTCAGGCTGTTAAAAAGACAGTAAACAGTGCTGTTATGTTATTGTTAAGCTGCTAAGTTTCCGGGCCATAAATTTTAACTCTTGTGATAATAACTTGACCATGTTTCCCCAGTTTTCCTGTGTAGCTCCGAAGCTCGCCGGGGTTTGCACAATGCAAATCGATGTCCCCAAAGCATTAGCGCGCTGTTTCGTTTCTTCCCATATAAAACATAGCAGTTGCAATTATCATAGTTCAAGACAAAGTTATGCCTGAATGCCCGGTTTAAGCCCAAGCTACAGTATTACAGGCTTATGTAACAGGCTGTATCAGGAAACCGGGGGTCAAAGGGATTTGTACAGCGAAGAAAAAAATCGACTGTGAAAAGTAAAGGACATAAAAATAGTGAAAATAAGGGGTAAAATAGAACAAAACATACCCTTTCATTTGCCGGCGATACTGATGCTGGGAATTGTTTCACAGGTTGCCCAGGTCCTGCTTTTGCGGGAACTGCTGATGGTTTTTCATGGCAACGAGCTCTCGATCGGGCTTATCCTGGCCGCCTGGATGTTCTGGGTCGGGGTTGGCAGCCATCTGGGCGCAATCGTTATCGAAAGGGTTAACAAATCTTTATATCTGCTTGCAGGCAGTGCTGTGGGGGTATTGCTTGGTTTGCCTGCAACCATTATGCTTGTTCGTGTTCTGCGTGGTTTTTTCGATATTCCACCCGGCGCCCAGCTTTCCCTGGTCGAGATGACAGTTTCCTGTTTCTTACTGATGGCCCCGGCCTGCCTTTTGCTGGGTGCACAGTTTGTGTTTCTTTCAAGAATATGGCGTGAAAGCGAGCAGGCTGTGGACACTTCCGGCGCCGGAAAGACTTACGTCGGAGAAGCGGCCGGCAATATGCTCGGCGGGATCTTATTTACGTTCCTGCTGGTCCATTATCTTAATGCTTTTCAGTCTGCATTACTGGTCGGTTTTTTCATGCTTGCCGCCGTTTATTTAATAATACGGAAAACTACAGCTGCGATCCTGCCGTCAGGGCGCCTGGATGCTGCAATATTGCTTCTGATGATTTTAAATGTTTTGTCCTTTTTGTTACTGGAAAATTTGGATCACTTGGCTTACCGGGCCCAGTGGCAATATTTTACACCGGATCATGAGCTTGTAGAAACCCGCCAGTCTAAGCATGGGGCCATTGCGGTGGTCCGGCGTAATGACCAGTATACGTTTTTTCAAAGCGGGCATCTAATCTTTAGCACGGCCGGGCCTGAGGCAATTGCACCGGGTCTTGAAGAACAAGAGGCGGTGGAATTTGCCCACCTGGCAATGGTCCAGCATGAAAAGCCTGAAAGGGTTCTTCTGATCGGCGGTGGATTAAGGGGAGTGCTCAGCGAAATAGCAAAACATCCGGTGAAAAGGGTTGACTATATTGAGCTGGACGAAGTTTTAACTGAAACAGCCCGTCCGTACGTTTCCCGGGCCACTTTGGATACACTGGATGATCCCCGGGTGCGCCTGATTCATACCGACGGGAGGCTTTTTGTGAAAACAACTGGTCAGAATTACGACATGATTATTGTCGATATACCCGATCCGGCCACAGCAGCCCTGAATCGCTATTACACCCGGGAATTTTTCACTGAAGCTGAGGACCTGCTCAATGATGATGGTGTTTTAGTAGCCGGGGCCGTGTCTACTCCAGATCTACGCGGTACCGCTGTGGCCAACCGAAATACTACGATCTATCATACCCTGAACAGCGTTTTTTGCCGGGTGCTGCCGGCCGGCGAAAGGTTTATGTCATATTTTGCGACGAATGAACCCGGACAGGTCTCTTTAGATGCAGCCGTACTTCAGGATCGATATGTCAAAAGGGGAATTGATGCAAATGATTTTTCACCGGAACATTACCAGGTTATGCTGGAGGAAGGCCAACTCAGGCGGGTTAACTGGATAGTTCGCAACCACGGTCGAAGCAGCACGGCCCATCTCGAGGGGCCGGCAGCGGGGCCAGTTTCTCCCGGTTCCCTGGCTGAACAGGAAGCTCTGGAAAAAGATCTGCCGCCGGTTGAAAAACGCTACTTTATCAACACTGATTTAAAGCCGATCGGCTATTATTATACCCTGATGCACTGGGACCGGTTGACCCGTCCGGACGATGATAAGACATTGCAGTGGCCTTTGCATATTCAGTGGTGGTGGGTTCTGCCGCTTTGCTTTATTCCCCTGATTACTGTACTTGGGTTACGGTTTGGTTTGAACGGTGCAGGTAAAAATGCCGGGGCTGTTCATAATTACAGCCCTGAAAAAAAGGCGGATACTAACTTCGCGATTCTTTTCGCCGTCTTTACCACCGGGTTTTCGACAATGGCCCTGCAAATAGCCCTGCTGTTTTCTTTTCAAAGTATATACGGTTTTATCTACGAAACAGTGGGCCTGATTGTGGCCATGTTCATGTGTGGCCTGGCGCTAGGCGCCTCGATGACCAATCGTCATGTTAAAAATAAAACTAACATAAACACTTTGGCCGGTGTCCAGTTAATTATTGCTTTGCTTGCTGTTTTAATCGCTGTTGTAATATCCCGGGCGGCGGCAGTAGAATACCCGGCTTTGATTTTTATGTTTTTTTCGATACTCACTTTTTCAGCGGGGTTAATCAACGGGGTTGATTTTCCACTTTCACTGGCCTGTTATATGGACCTGAACAGGCAGGCCGAAAGAACTGCCGGGAGTGTTTACGGTGTTGAGTTGTTTGGTGCATGTACTGGCGCAGTTTTAGCCAGTGCGTTTGTGGCTCCCGTGCTTGGCATCATTGCCTGCTGCCTTTTTGCCGGTATTGCCAATTTTACTGCTTTTGTAGTACTATTAAGCAGCAGGAGGGGATCATTATGGCTGAAAAAAACCTATTCAAGGGCAAGTTAAACCGCCGGAACTTCCTTAAAACCGGGGCTGCCGGGTTTTGCTCCCTCTGCCTGGCCGGTATCTACGGTTGTGCTCCGGAGCAACATGACCAGGAAAAACCTCCGGAAGGAACCCCGGCTGAAATAAGCAAGAAGGGCCTGATTAAGACCAGGCTTTCCCCCTGGTATACTGAACTGGAAAATGGAAATGTGCGCTGTGAACTATGTCCGAAACTCTGTGAACTGGAGGAGGCTGAAAGAGCGCCCTGCCGGGTGCGGGAAAACCGTGATGGTGCCTTGTACAGCCTGGTTTACGGCAACCCGGTCCTGGTTCAGGAAGATCCGGTCGAACGGAAACCTTTTTACCATGTTATGCCAGGCAGCCGTGCACTTTCGATTTCAACGGCCGGCTGTAACCTGGCCTGCAAGTTCTGTGAGGTTTGGGATATGGCCCTGGTGTCGCCGGAGGAAGTTCACGCCTATGATATGCCCCCGGAAACGGTGATGAAACATGCCCGGGCCGGCGATGTGCGCTCGGTAAGCTACGCCTTTGGGGAGCCGGTTGTTTATTACGAGTATACCTCGAAGGTTGCTGATCTGGCCAGGGAAGCCGGTTTTTTGAACCTGATGCATACCGCCGCTTATATCCAGCCCGAACCACTGCAGGAAATTATCACCAGGATGGATGCGGTTAATGTCGATTTGAAGGGTTTTGATCAAGAATTCTACCGGGAATATGTGGGCGGAGAACTGGAAACAATCCTCGAAAACTTAAAAATTATCCGTGATGCCGGAGTGCATCTCGAAATAACCAATATAGTGATCCCCACTTTAAATGATGACAAAGAAACAATAGAAGAAATGTGTAAGTGGGTGGCAAATGAACTGGGCACAGATGTGCCCTTCCATTTTGCCCGTTTCTATCCGCTCCACAAACTTTCCGCCCTGCCGCGGACACCGGCTTCAAAACTTGATCAAGCCCGGAAGATAGCTTTGGACGTGGGGCTAAAATATGTTTATATCTCCAGGGTTACCGGCCATGAGGGGGAGAATACTTTTTGTCCGGTCTGTAAAGAAAAGGTGATCGATCGGGAGGGCTTTATAATCGATGAAATCAAAGTGGATCACGGTGCCTGCGAATACTGCGGCACCGATCTGCCCGGTCTGTGGGCCTGATCGGAGAGCGCCTTAATTGTCCGGGTTTTTATGGTATTAAGGCGGTTAATCGATCCTCTGGCGATGGATTTCGTACTGACCCAGGGAACGCTCATCCAGGTTTGTCAGTCCGGCTTCCTTGGCCCATGCTATCGCTTCCACGAATTCTTCCGATGTAATCGCGCGGGCGATTTTTTCATATTCAAAAGCCTTGAATTCAACCCGGTACTGGGACATGATATTTACATAAGTGTCTTTTGATAAGTTTTCTGCTACCCAGTAGGCGAATTCGCGGGGATTGGAAACCCGGTTGGGCATGACCAGGTGGCGGACCATCAAACCGCTTTTGGCTATATAGCGTTGATCGGTAATCAGGTTTCCTACCTGGCGATGCATTTCGATCAGAGCCTCCTGGGACCTCTGCGGGTAGTCATCAGCTTCGGCCAAATTATACCGTTCAGCTTTATCGCCGTCCATAAATTTCATATCCGGCAGGTAAATATCGACAATGCCATCTAACAGCTCGACAATTTCTTTGCGTTCATAGCCGCTGGTATTGTAACAAAGGGGCAGGTTTAAACCGTTTTTATGGGCAATGCGGGCAGCCCGCAGAATGTTGGGCATTACGTGGGTCGGTGTGACCAGGTTGATGTTATGACAACCTTTACGCTGCAGATCGAGCATCATTTCCGCAATTTCCTCATCGCTGACTGTACTGCCCCGACCCTTGTGGGCAATCGGATAGTTCTGGCAAAAAACACAGCGCAGGTTGCAATTGGAAAAAAATATGGTTCCGGAACCGTTATGCCCCACAAGGGGTATTTCTTCACCAAAATGAGGCTGCCGGCTGTAGACAACTGCAGTATTTGTAGTCTGGCAGAATCCTTTCTCGCCCCTGCTGCGTTTTTCGCCACAGCGACGCGGGCAGAGCTCGCATTCTTCAAATATGCTGTAGGCCTTATCGATTCTTTCAGCAAATTTGCCGTCTGCTTCCAGCCTGGCATAAGCCGGCTGCCATGATTCAAATTCTTCGCCCGGTGTGTCTATCGGTGTTACTACAGGGTCCTCTGTGGGAGTACATGCTTTTAAAAGCCAGGATCCCCCGGCCAGGTAAAGTAACCCGGCGCCACCGGCAAGGAAAATATTTTTAAGCAATTTTTCACGGGACAAAGCCATTACTATCAACCTCACCTCCTAAAGCACAGGGTTTATGGACTGGTAAATGGCGTTGAGTTTAACAGCAGTAAATTTGACTCTAAAAATCAAGCAGCAATGCTTTATTTTATGCTTATATTATACCAAGAGAAAAAATAATTTAAAAGCTGCAGTGGATCACCGGGAGTGAAAAGTTCGGTAAAATCTTAGATCCTACAAGATAAACAGCTTAGCCGGGCTGTTTTTTTACGGAGACTATACCCTGAACTGTCTTTTCTGTCAGGATTGGCGCTACCGTTTTCTGACCAGGGAATTGAGTCTCCTATTCCTATAATGCCATGGGGAAGGTCCGCAGTGGTTGGCCGGTATAGAGGCAGTAATAATCAGCCTGTTACCTGTTTAATCTTATCCACTTCCCGCTCTTAGCAGGAATATCTGCGAGTACAAGCGAATTTTAAATATAAATCATCCATGCACTGCATGCACTGATTGCATGCAGTGCGTGTAACCCTGCAGTTAATCCTGCAGTCAATTAACCGCGATATGGTTAGCCCTGGATGCGCATGCTCAGTTTTAGGGATGGCCCGGGGAAAGGTAAGCCGGGAAGCTCATTTTTTTGTCGCAGTCAGGTTGTCAATCATTTTTTTTCCCGTTATAATCATAAAGATATATTGATTAACGGTTACAGGTGACTGACCGAATTAGCTTTTTCTGCAGCATACAGGTAAAAGGAGGAGATGGCCCTGCGAGCTTTATTGGTGTTGGAAGACGGTTTTACCATGAAAGGGGAATGTTTTTCCGGAGAAGGTGAGGTATATGGGGAAGTGGTTTTTAACACTTCAATGACCGGTTATCAGGAAATGATTACTGATCCTTCGTATCGGGGTCAAATCCTGGCGTTTACTTATCCTGTGATTGGCAGTTGTGGAATAACTGAATACGATATGGAATCGGACTCTCCCCAGGTGGAGGGTCTTTTGGTAAAGGAACACTGCCGGAGACCACGTAATCAGCGAGCCCAGGATTCTTTAAGCAACTACCTCGAAAATAACCAAATCCTGGGCGTGGAAGGGATCGACACCCGCTCACTTACCCTTCACCTGCGCAGAGCGGGCACAATGAAGGGTGTTATCTCGACCATAGAAAAAGATCCGGAAGTTCTTCGGCAAAAGCTGATAGCCAATCGGGAAATTGACACCCGGGATCTGGTCGGCGAGGTATCCAACCCACAGTCTTTTTCCTGGGCCTACCCGGAGAGCGGTTTTCACGTGGTAGTTTATGATTACGGGGTTAAATTTAATATTTTGCGCCACCTGACGCTCCGTGGATGCCGGGTAACAGTTGTTCCTTACCGGACCACCGCTGCAGAAGTAGTGTCGCTCAAGCCCGAAGGGGTGGTTCTCTCTAACGGACCCGGGGATCCGGCTGATCAAAAATCCCTTGTTCCGGAAGTACGAGCGCTTTTTGGCAAAGCGCCTCTTTTCGGGATTTGCCTTGGCCATCAATTGTTGGGTTTGGCTGCTGGTTTGCAGACTTATAAGCTGACTTTTGGCCACCGGGGCGGTAATCATCCGATCAAGGATCTATCAACGGGAAAGGTGCACATTACTTCTCAGAACCATGGTTACTGTGTGCTCCTGGAAAAAGAATACGAGGGAACGGTGCCGACACATATTAATCTTAACGATAACACACTGGAGGGGATGGAAAACCGGGATCAAAACTGGTTTTCAGTACAGTATCATCCTGAAGCTTCTCCGGGACCCCATGATTCTACATATTTATTCGACAAATTTATAAGTTTAATGGAAGAAAAGGCCGGAAGGGAGGGCGGTAAAAATGCCTAGGCGGAACGACTTGCAAAAAATTATGCTTATTGGATCAGGGCCGATTGTTATTGGCCAGGCTTGTGAATTCGACTATTCCGGAACCCAGGCCTGCCGGGCTTTGAAAGAAGAAGGTTATGAGGTGGTTCTGATTAACAGCAATCCGGCCACAATCATGACCGATCCGGTTATGGCCGACCGAACCTATATTGAGCCCCTGACCGTGGAAGCGGCAACTCTTGTCATCGAAAAAGAACGCCCGCAGGCCCTTTTACCGACCCTTGGTGGGCAGACTGCTTTAAATATTGCCGTGGAGTTATCAGAAAGCGGAGTGCTTGATCACTATGGTGTAGAGTTGATCGGGGCGAATTCTGAAGTTATCAACCGGGCTGAAAACCGTGATCTTTTCAAAGAGGCCATGAATCGGGCCGGACTGGAATCGGCCGAAAGTTCTCATTTGAAGAGTGTGAGCCAGGCCCTGGAGTTTGCTGCCCATAAAGGTTATCCCCTGGTAATCCGCCCCTCTTTCACCCTCGGCGGCGCCGGGGGCGGCATTGCCTATAACGAGGAACAACTGGTTGAAATGGTTTCGGTTGGATTAAACAGCAGTCCAATCAGGCAGATTTTGGTCGAAGAAGCACTGATGAACTGGAAAGAGTTTGAACTGGAAGTTATGCGTGACCGTAATGATAATGTAGTAATTGTCTGCTCGATAGAAAACATGGATCCGATGGGGGTGCACACCGGGGAAAGTATAACCGTAGCCCCGGCGCAAACTCTCAGCGACCATGAATACCAGATGATGCGTGATGCTTCTATCCGGGCCCTGCGGGAAATCGGGGTTGAAACGGGAGGCTGCAATATTCAGTTTGCTATGGATCCCGAAACCAGCCGCATGGTAGTGGTGGAGATGAACCCGCGGGTTTCTCGCTCATCAGCTTTAGCTTCCAAGGCTACCGGTTTCCCGATTGCCAAAATTGCCGCCAAGCTTGCTGTCGGTTACAGCCTGGATGAATTGTCTAACGATATCACCAAGGAAACCCCGGCTTCTTTTGAACCGACCCTGGATTACGTGGTGGTAAAGATTCCCCGTTGGGATTTCGATAAATTTCCGGAAGCCGACCAGGTTTTGAACACCCGTATGAAATCTGTGGGGGAAGTAATGAGCATCGCCCGCACTTTTAAAGAAGCTTTGCAAAAAGCGCTGCGTTCCCTGGAGCAGGGTTTTGACGGCCTGATGGAAGAAGAAATGCCTTCTGAAATCAAAGACCGCAAAGCATGGTTAGAGAAACAATTACAGCGACCCCGGCCGGATCGAATATTTAGCATTGCTGTAGCCCTGCGGGAAGGTTTTACCCCTGATGAAATAAGCAAACTCAGTGGAATTGACGGGTGGTTCATAGATCAGATGGAACAGTTAATCCGGCTGGAAAAAGAATTACGATCAATCAGGGAATTAGACGAGGGAATTCTGTGGCGGGCCAAGGCCTGGGGATTTTCAGATGAGCGGATTGCCCGGCTGGTTGGAGATAGCGAAGCAGAAGTTCGCCGGCGCAGGCAGGCATGGTCCATATATCCTGTTTACCGGCGGGTGGATACCTGTGCCGGAGAATTTGAGGCGCATACTCCCTATCTTTACTCAACTTACGAACAGGGTGCTGCCGAAGGGGCGGTAGCCGAATCCATTTCCGGAAAGGAAGCGAAAAAGGGTAAGATCATCATATTAGGCAGCGGTCCAAACCGTATTGGCCAGGGCCTGGAATTTGATTACTGCTGCGTGCGCGCGGCTTTAACTTTAAGGGAAGAGGGCTACGAAATTATAATGGTCAACTGCAACCCGGAAACGGTAAGCACAGATTACGATATTTCCGACTGCCTTTATTTTGAACCCCTGACCCTGGAAGACGTGTTAAACATCTGTCATGAGGAAAATCCTGACGGTATAATACTGCAGTTTGGAGGCCAAACACCTTTGAAACTGGCCCAACCGCTGTTGGAAGCAGGCATGCCTTTATGGGGCACTTCTCCCCGGGACATTGACCGGGTGGAAAACAGGCGTGAATTTGCCGGAGTGATTGATAAACTTGGTCTGTGGGAAATGGCCCACGGCACAGCCGGTAATCCCGCAGAAGTCCAGGACATTGCCGGCAAGTTGGGTTTTCCGCTGCTGGCCCGTCCTTCTTATGTCCTGGGAGGAAGGGCTATGCGGGTGGTCTACAATACAGATGAACTGGAAAAATATATTTATTCTCTACCGGAGTTAAGCCCGGGCAACCCTTTGCTGTTAGATAAGTTCCTGGAGGGGGCAGTTGAGATTGATGTCGATGCCGTTAGTGACGGAAACCTGGTGGTAGTGGGGGGAATCATGGAGCACGTGGAGCATGCCGGGGTGCATTCCGGTGACAGCTGCTGTGTTCTGCCAACTTACAGCATTGGCCCGCAGCAGTTAAGAGAAATCCGCAGGCAAACGGAAATGCTGGCCCGGGAACTGAATGTTATCGGGCTGTTAAATATTCAGTTTGCAGTTCGGGGACGAGAAGTATTTATTCTGGAAGCCAACCCGCGGGCTTCCAGGACCGTGCCTTTTGTCGGTAAAGCCATCGGGGTGCCCCTGGCCGGTCTGGCGGCCCGGGTCATAGCCGGGGCTTCTTTGACGGAACTTAACTTTACAGCTGAAATAGTTCCTGATTATTATTCAGTCAAGGAAGCGGTTTTTTCGTTTATTCGTTTTGATCAGATGGATATTGTGCTTGGCCCGGAAATGCGTTCCACGGGAGAAGTTATGGGTATTGATTATGATTTGGGCATGGCCATGGCCAAGGCCCAGCGCGCTGCAGGCACGCCTTTTCCCCTGGAAGGCCGGATATTTATCACAGTTGCTGACTGGGATAAGCCGCAGGCGATTGAACTGGCCCGGGGCCTGGCCAGGCTGGGTTTTCATTTGATGGCCACCTCGGGGACAGCTGCTGCCTTTCGCGATATTGGTATCAACGTCGAGGAAGTAAAACGCATTAGCGAGGGCTCACCGCACATGCTGGACTACATTAATGAAAACAAAGTAGACTTGATTATCAATACTCCCGAAGGCTCTGGAGCCAAATCGGACGGGGCCCGCATGCGCCGTTATGCAGCACAGCGGGGAGTTTCGATAATTACCACCATGCAGGGGGCCCTGGCCGCCCTGGAAGGGATCCAGGCCATTAGAAAACAAAAAATGGCAGTTCGCTGCTTGCAGGACTATTATACTTGAAAATAGCAGACCGTTTATTATATCCTGCCCTGGACAGGATAGCGTCATAAAGTTGGGTTTTAAGTGACCCCCTGTAAACATAGCATAGACCGGTGTTTGCCGGATCACTAAAAATTCTTGCCAAAATGGCGCAGCACATTAGAATTAAGGACGCAATTAAACGGGCTTTATTCAAGCGGGATTGCATAAACCGGCCTGTTCCTATTCACCGATTAGTTTGATGATCACCCTTTTTTTGCGCTTATCATCGAACTCGGCATAAAAGACCTGCTGCCAGGGTCCGAAATCGAGTTTTCTTTCGGTAATTGGGACTAATACCTGGTGACCGACAAGCATATTTTTCAGGTGGGCATCACCGTTATCTTCACCGGTACGGTGGTGGTTGTAGTCTGCGCGGTAAGGGGCCAGCTTTTCCAGCATCTGATCGATATCTTGAATTAATCCCGATTCGTTGTCGTTAATGTAGATCCCGGCGGTTAAGTGCATAGCCGATACCATGGCAAAACCTTCCCTGAGGCCGCTTTCCCTGAGCGCTTTTTCTACCTCCCCGGTTATATTATATACTCGCGCCGTTTTTCGGTATTAAAAGTAAGGTAAGTAGTATGCGATTGCATAAAATCATTCCCTTCCGGCTTAAATTAATGGCCCCGGTTTTTCTTCTTTACCGGCGGGTTAAAAACCTTTCTGGTAAATTAAAAAACTGGTATGATCAAAGCAGCCGTTGATCTGTGTATAAGCTTCGCAGTATTAGTTTGATCTGCTTCAGGAGGGACCAGGAAGAAGGGGTTGAAGACCAGCTAGATCCACATACGGCAGGCAAAAAGGGGGGTAAGGAGAGTGGAAAAACAGGGGACAGCGAAGATATTGGAAGAAATCGGGGTTCTTCTTGAGCTTAACGGTGAGAGCACTTTTAAAAGCCGGGCCTACTACAATGCGGCGCGCACGGTGGAGTTAATGGGCGAAGACGAACTGCACCGATTAGTGCAAGAAGACAAGTTAAAGGATGTTAAGGGCATTGGTAATGCTTTGAACGAGAAACTAAAAGAGCTTGTATTTACCGGCAGTTTGCCTTACTACGAGGAACTGAAAGCAAGTGTTCCCGGAGGCCTTTTGGAAATGCTTAGAGTGCCCGGGCTCGGACCCCGCAAAGTGAGAGCGCTTTACGACTTGCTGGAGATTACCACCCTTGCCGAACTCGAATATGCCTGCCGGGAGAACAGGTTGGTCAATTTAAAAGGCTTTGGCCCTAAAACCCAGGAAAACATTCTTGCCGGAATTGAATTCTTACGGCGTTACGAGGGACAATTCTTTTTAAATGAAGCGCGAGAAATTGCTGCTGCCCTCCTGGAAGAAATTAAAGGATTTTCTGCTTTGGGAAAGATAAGTTTGGCCGGCAGCATCAGGCGCTGCCGGGAGATTGTCAAGGATATTGACCTGGTCGCTGCTGCCGATCAACCGGGTCGGCTGACCCGTTTTTTCTCAGAACTGTCCCCGGTTAAAGAAGTAATTGCCCTCGGCGAGACGAAAGCTTCAGTTCAGCTGGAGGAAGGTATTAATGCCGATTTGCGCGTAGTCAAAAATAAAGAGTTTCCGTTTGCCCTTCATCACTTTACCGGCAGCAAAGAACACAACACAGCCCTGCGCCACCGGGCTAAAACCATGGGATTGAAAATTAATGAATATGGCATTTTTCGTAATGGAAACCTGCTTACCTGCCGCAATGAAACAGAGCTGTTTAATACCCTCAACCTTTCCTTTATCCAGCCGGAGTTACGTGAAAACTACGGAGAAATCGAAGCAGCAGAAGAAAATGCCCTGCCCGCTCTTTTGGAAGAACAGGATATTAAAGGCATATTCCATGTGCATACCAACTACAGCGACGGTATCAATACCCTGGAAGAAGTGGTCCGCTACTGCCGGGAAGCCGGTTATGAATATGTGGGTATTACCGATCACAGCCAGTCCGCCTTTTATGCCGGTGGTTTGAAAGAAGATGACCTGGCCAGGCAGGAAGAGGAGATTGAAGCGCTGCGCGAGAAGTACCCCGAACTAGGTATATTTCACGGGGTAGAATCAGATATCCGCGCCGACGGCAGCCTTGATTACGATGAGTCGGTCCTGGAACGGCTTGATTTTGTAATTGCCTCGGTGCACTCCGGGCTAAAAATGGAGCGGGAAAAGATGACTGAAAGGCTGCGGCTGGCCCTTGCTCATCCACGGGTGAGCATGCTCGGGCATCCAACCAACCGGCTTCTTCTCGGCCGGGATAGTTCTCCGATTAATATGGAAAAGGTTTTTCAGGCTGCGCTGGAAAATGACGTGATCTTGGAGTTAAATGCCAGCCCGGCCCGCCTTGATCTTGATTGGCGGCATTTAAAGAAAATTAAGGAGATGGGCTTGAAGGTATCAATTAATCCGGATGCCCATCGCCTGGAGAGCTTCCGGGACACAAACCTGGGTGTGGCTATCGCCCGCAAAGGATGGCTGGAAAAGAAAGATATTTTCAACACCCGTACCCGCCGGGATGTGGAGGAGTATTTTATGCGCCGGTGAATAACAAGATGACGCCCTGATTAGAAGCACGGCCGATTCTTGTGTTGTGCTTTACTGCATTTTCAGCCATGATTTGTTTCCTGGCTGTCAAAACCGGCCCTGAAGGGCGATAGTCGCGCGATCCCGGTTTTCCGGAGCAAAGAAAAACGGATCAGAAAGCTTAAAACCATACCCCTGGAAGAATGCTTACCTCAAAAAACCTGGGGAAGTAGCCTGTTATAAACTGCATCATAAGGAGAACCTGGGACCGAAGAAGCAATGATCGAGGTTCTGGGTAATGGCCGGGATTTCTATGATTTTTAAGTTAAGGAGGCTGAATTAGCTTGGATTATTTTCCGGAGGCAAAAATTCTTGATGTGGATTTAAGCAGAGGGTCGGTCGAAAAACGAAGTATCCCCGGTGAAATATACCGTCTCTATCCCGGCGGTTCAGCGCTGGGACTCTATTTGTTATTACAGGAAATGGATCCCGGAATAGAACCATTATCACCGGATAATATGCTGATAATGGCCGTATCCCCGCTTACCGGCCTGCCGATCAGCGGTCAGAGCAGGATGACCATAACCACGAAAAGTCCGCTTTCAGGTGCGATTGGTGACAGCCAGGCCGGTGGGTTTTTTCCGGCAGAACTAAAAGCGAACGGCTGGGATGCAGTCTTGTTTCGGGGAAAGGCTCAGAAACCTGTTTACCTGTATATTCGGGGAGAAAAGGCTGAACTGCGTGATGCCGGTATGGCCTGGGGTAAAGTAACCGGTGAAGCTGAAAAAGCTATTCAAAAAGACCTTGGTGAAAAAGGTCTATTTATCGCCCAGATTGGACCTGCCGGGGAGAACATGGTCAAGTTTGCCTCTGTAATGAACATGTGCAACCGGGCCAATGGGCGCAACGGAACCGGGGCGGTAATGGGTTCAAAGAACCTTAAAGCTGTAGTGGTCGGAAAAGGCAAAAAGATCAAGCCGGCCAACCCGGAAAGATTTAAAGAATTGTCCGCAAAGATAAAAAGCAGGATAAGCGACAACCATGTAGTAAGCGGCCTGGCCGAGCACGGTACAGATCACGGACTGATCGGTATGAATTCAGCAGGATACCTGGTGACCAGGAATTGGAGATCAGGCTGGTTTCCCGAGGGAGCAGAACAGATTACCGGCACGACCATGACTGAAACGATCCTCAAAAAAAGGGATACCTGTTATGCCTGCGCGGTAAGATGTAAAAGAGTGGTAGAAGTCCCGGGAACGGTAGATCCTCTCTATGGGGGGCCGGAATTTGAAACCTGTGCCGCCCTTGGTTCTTACTGCGGCATAAGCAATTTAGAGACTATCGCCCTGGCCAATCAGTTATGTAACATGTACGGGCTCGATACCATTTCCTGTGGAGCCACCATATCATTTGCCATAGAGTGCTTCCAGAAGGGCTTGATTACCAGAGAAGATACCGGGGGATTGGAGCTTAGTTTTGGAAACGAACAGGTCGTTCCCGAATTAATCGAAAAGATTGCCCGGAGGCAGGGGTTCGGCAATATACTGGCGGAGGGAAGCCTGGAAGCTGCCCGGCAGATAGGCGCAGGTGCTATAGAACTGAGTATTACAGCTAAGGGCCAAGAGCTGCCTGCACACATGCCGCAGCAAAAGCCCTCTCTCGGCTTAATTTATGCAGTAAATCCTTTCGGCGCAGATCATCAGTCAAGCGCTCATGACCCTGTTTTAAATTCGCACCCGGAAAGCCAAACCAGGAAGTTTCTCTACCAGATCGGCATCTGGAAAAGATACGGTCCAGATCAACTGATCCTGGACGAGGGAAAAGTCCGTTTTGCCTTTAACAGCCAATGTTTTTATTCATTGGCTGACACTCTCTGTCTATGCCAATTTGTCTGGGGCCCCTGCTGGCAGGTTTTCGGACCTCTTGAACTGGTTGATTTTTGCCGCGACGGTTTGGGTTGGGAAACTTCGCTTTATGAATTGATGCTGGCCGGAGAAAGACGGATCAACATGATGCGTTTCTTCAACGCCCGGGAAGGTTTTACCCGGGAAGACGATATTTTGCCGGAGCGCTTGTTCACTCCGCTGCCCGACGGCCCTTCGGAGGGAGTGGCTTTGAACGAAGCAGAACTTAATGAAGCCCGCGAATTATATTACAGGTTTGCCGGCTGGGATCCCGGGACGGGAAACCCCACCGGGACTTCCCTGAAAAGGCTGTCTTTGGGCTGGCTGCTGGATAAATAGAGGTTTTATATGACTGGTCGAACTTTACTCCTTATACTATGCCCGGAGAATTACTGGGGGGCAAACCAGGCTCTTTTATATTCCCGCCGGCCGGGCAAAGAAGAATATTGAAGGCTGTTTAGGCCGGTATTTGCGCAGGCTTGTCTGTTTTCCATTTATCTTGTGCAGCGGGGAGCATGTGTTTTAAGCAGAAAATTTTTGTAAGCTATCCGCTGGAAATATTAAGGCGGCGATTATTATGCAGGTAGTAAAAACCTCTTGTCCCTTGGATTGTTGGGATCAGTGTGCTTTAGTGGTTACCGAAAACAAGGGGAAAATTATTTCTATTGAGCCCGATCCGAGCCAACCGGTGACCGCCGAAATGATCTGCAGTAAGGGCAAGCGTCACCTGGAGCGGGTTAATCACCCTCAGCGTTTACGCTATCCCTTGCTAAAAAAGGGTGGTTTATTTAAACAGGTTAGCTGGACCGAGGCCCTGCAGGTAATGGCTGAAAAAATTGATCAGGGGCTAAAGAAGGATGGCCCCCTTTCACTGATGCATTTTTATGACGGTGCTTACAACGGACTGATAAAAAATATTGAATCCCGCTTTTTCAGCGCCCTGGGGGGGGCTCCACTGTGCACCGGGGCAGCCTTTGTTGGGGGGCGGGCCTGGCTGCCCAGTACTATGATTTTGGATCAGTTATCGCTCATCCCTATGATGATCATCTCAACTCGCGATTGATCATCATTTGGGGGGCGAAATCCGGCCAATACTTCTGTTAACCTCCTGTCCTTTATCCGCAAGGCCCGTCAAAAAGGGGCCCGAATAATTTTAATTGATCCGGTTCAAACTGCGACATCCGCCCAGGCTGATCAGTATATCAGGGTCAGACCGGGCACCGACGGTGCGCTGGCCCTGGCTCTGGGCCGGGTAATTATCGATAATAATCTAACCGATACCGGAGTTATCGAAAATCACAGCAGTGGGTTCAGGCAGTTTGCAGATCTATGTGAAAAGTATACCCCGGAAAATGTGAGCGGATTGACCGGGATTCGATTCATTCTACACACAGGTTGCCTCACCAGGGGAAATTACCGGAAGCCTATATTCATCCGCTTACAGCAGAAAAAGAGAACCTGAGCGATGGGCGTCGTATCCGGATATTTTCCAAAAGGGGCAGTATTGAAGCCGGTGTGTCGGTCAATGATCGGATTCCCCCGGAAACGGTCATGGTATATGAAGGCTGGTGGCATGCTTCCGGGACGGCAGTCAACAACCTTACGTCAGACTGCCTGACAGATATGGGCAATCAGGCAGCATATTATGACTGTATGTGCCGAATCGATCCCCTGGATTAATTAACAACCACGGCTTTTTAAAACAAATCCAGACTGTACTGTTATTGAGTAACAGCTTTATTGTTATCCTGCGCTCAGCAGGAAATGGTTTTAATTGATTATTGTTTGTTAGGAAACCTCAGTATTATAACTGCTGCCAGGACAAAAATTACCCCGACATACTGCACGGGAGCCAGCTTTTCTCCAAGGAGGATAAAAGCCGGCAGTATTGCCGCTACCGGTTCTATTGCCACGGTAATACTGGCTTTGCCTGCTTCCAGGTAGCTCAAGCCGGAAATATAGACCATTATTTTGATTCAGCTGATTTTTATGGTAGTATAAAATTAAGGTGTTTATCGTCACAGCAATTGTCAATCGCTATAGTTTTTATACTTATTTGATCAAGAAATACAATAAGTCCTTGTTTGCATGCTGTAAGTACTGGTACAAAGCGGAACTGGTAAGCGCTACCGGAGCGTTCATCTGAAAATTCTCCCGCTCCTTAAATTTGTGGTTCCGTATTCAAAAGGAAGGTTTGTTTGTTCTGTATATTATAATAGCTGTCATTTTAGGCTTAATTATCATCTGGCTTTTTTACAGCAGACAACTGCAAAATTTGGTCCGCCCGGTTAATTTTTATGCTCAATGTTCCGGTGCGCCGAATTATGCTGCCGGTATCACCAGTGGCTCCCCCTTAAGTGATTTGGGCAGCCATTGCGGCTTTAAAGCTGTGCCGGGGGGAAAAGCGGCTGCCGGCAGCGCTCTTTTTGCCACAGTGGCTTCATTTGGGGCGGGACGGCTGTACGATTTTGCTGCCTGCCTCTATGTCAATGACGGCAGTATTTATTTTAAGTCTCCGCAGTCCAGGAAGGTTTATTTTGAGCCCTACTGTATTGAAGAACAAGCCCGCGAAGGCAACTTTAAACTATGCAGCCGGCTCTATTTTATTCAGTATAACCTGGCCGTGTTGGAAACTGAGTGGGAAGTGACCGGAGAAACTGCCAGGGTGAGGCCAACCTGTTTTCTGATGCCGTTTCGTGGCCGTGACCTGGAGAACCCTTACCCCCATTTTAAAGGCTTTACTTTTTTCAAGGAAAGGGGTAACGGGCTGCAGTTATCCAGTCATCACCGTTTGCCCGGCCTGAAGATGCATGCTTATTTCCTGCCCTCGGACGGTCAGTATGGCGGTAAAAAAGAGTTAAATGGACCCTGGACAGATTTGCGACCGGGCCAAAAAATGAGCTGGTCCGTGATTATTTCTTTTTCGGCAGACGGAGATCATAAGGTTGTTCAGCGAGCCGAACGGGCTCTTCGAAACCTGGATACCCTGAAGAAAGGCGCTGAAAAGCGCTGGTCCCGTTTTGAACAAAAGTTACCCGTGCCTTATGAGACCAATAAAGAATCTACACAGGTAACTCTGGAACTTGCGGCCTGGGCCCTGCAGAACAGCCTTTATTATCCCCGGGCTAAAATGCAGCGGTGGGGATCAGTGCCTGCGAAGGTTTACTTTCCTTTTTTCTGGGGTTGGGACACTCCGCAGCATGTGCTGGGCTTGAGTGAATGGAATCCCCAAAAAGCGGGCGATGTCTTACTGACCCAGCTGGATGGAAATAATTTTGCTCCCGACAAGGCCCGGTTTAAATTAAAAATCAAGGGAATAACTATAGTGTCCGGATCTCAGCGCAACCTGATTCCGAGTAAGCTAAACGACTATTTACGCGGAGTTCTTGACTTTTATTCTCAGCCTCCGCTGCAGTCGTGGGCTGCAGTACGCGTTTACGAACGACTTACACGTTCGGAAGAAAAAATGCAGTTTCTAGATCAGGCTTTACCTCTTCTTAAAGCTAACTTGCGCTGGTGGGAAGAAAGCAGGAGGCTGAAAAATGGCTTATTCTCATACTTAAATGGTTTGGAATCAGGCCTTGATGACAGCCCCCGGTTTTATCCGCCAAGCTTTTTGCCCAGCTTTATCATTGGCCTGTTTCCCCGTTTTTTTTCGGCAATTGATCTTAACTGCTGGATTTTCCAGTCGTACATGAACACTTCTTACCTGTGCCGGAAGGCTGGTTTGGAAAAAGATGCAGATGATTACCAGGGTCGTGGCAGTGAACTGAAAGAAAGGATCGATGAAGAGCTGTGGTCTTCAGAGCATGAAGCCTGGTTGGATCGTCGCAATGGGAAATTCATCGAGGTAATTACTCCCACGGTCTGGTGGCCTGCATTTGTCGGGGCCGGTTCCAGCCTGGGGAAAATACACACCGTGATTAAAAAATACCTGTTGAATCCAGATAAATTCTGGGGCCAGCATGGTATACCGAGCGTGGCTTTCGATGATAAGTCTTACAACAGCCGCAAAGACGGCTATTACTGGCGCGGGCAGATTTGGATGATTAATAACTATGCCGCCCTGGAAGTGCTGTACCGCTTTGGCTATAGTAATGAAGCGGCAGAACTGCATAAACGGGTTATACGGACTCTTTATAATTCCAAAGGCCTTTATGAAATCTACAACGCCAGGACCGGTGCTGTGGGCTGGAGTTCACGCGGTCCCGGCGATCCTGCCGTTATGCAGTTTGGTATGACATCGGCCGGGGCTACACAAATTATTTTCTGCAGGTATCAGCATTTCAGGTATATATTTCCTGAAACTACTGAGCTATGCGGTCATATTCAGTGGGCGACAACCTTTGATCAGATGCCGCTCTTATCGCCGCCAAGCGTCGAAGAATCTCCGCAAACCGCAATTTTACATGTAAATGTTACTGGAGAGCATGCTTACAAAGTGCCAAAGCTGATCTTGAAGAGCTGCGACGGCAGATCGCTGCTTGAATCATCACTTTTAAGCCTTCGTTTCGAGAACCCGGCCGGCTGTATTGATCAAGATAGTTCAGTTATATTTACCTGGCAGGGTGAAAGTTTTCAGGTGCGGTTGGATAACAACTATGTGCTAAGGCCTTTTGCCCGGACCGGGAAGCTTAGTTCTGCCTGATGAAGATCTGCGGTATAATTAATATATCACAGGAGGTTTAGTATCGTTGATAGACTTATTTATCAGAGGCATGATCATGTTAATTTTTGTGTCCGGTTCGATCGTGATCAGCTATTTCACCACCCGCCTGATAGCTTATCTGGCCCCGTTTGCTGCGATCAGTGAGTTTTTTCTCTGGTCCGGGACGGTGGTACTTTCCGCTCTACTGTTAATGGGCGCTGCTTATTCGTATGTTTACCATGGGTTCGGAGCCCAGGCTGATATTGTCCGCCGGAGACCGTCTGCCGGCAACAAGGTGGTCTTAACCTTTGATGATGGTCCAAGCGAGGTATATACGCAGGAAATTCTGAAAATCCTGGCCGCAAAACGAGTGCGGGCTACTTTTTTCCTGGTCGGTTCCCAGGTTGACAAATATCCCGAAATAGCGCAGCAAATTGTCGAAGAGGGTCACGAAGTGGGCAACCATACTTACGGCCATATTACAGTACCCAACTCACCCCCGTCCCGGCTGGCTGCCCAGATTATGCGTACCAACCTGGTCATATTCCAAAATGCCGGTACCTATCCTCTCTATTTACGGCCTCCCCGGGGGTTATACGATATGCGGATGAGGCGTATTGCCAAACTTTTAGGACAGGAATTGGTGCTATGGAGTCTTTCTTCACAGGACTGGCATCCCCGGGCCACAAAGGATAGTGTCATCAGGCGGGTAGTTGAGAGGGCTTCGGGCGGGGACATTATTCTTTTTCACGACAGCGGTTCGCTGCTTGGAGGCGATGGAGCAACCCGGCGCCCGACAATTGATGCCCTGGGTCCGATAATTGACGGGCTGCGGGCCAAGGGGCTGGAGATATCCAGTATGGAAGAGTTCATGGTTTATCCTCCTGAGGTTACCCGCCGGGCATCCGGTTGAGGGTTGAATGTTACAAGCAGTTTATTCAGGTTTGTTTTGTGTAGATTTGTTTTAAGGATAAAAACTAAACGGTTATAAATCCACAAATTGAAATAAGCGTAATTAGAAGGGTCGGGATCAAATGAAATTCAATGAATTACTGCAAAAGAAGCGGGTTGTAATCTTTGACGGGGGAATGGGCAGTTCGCTGGCCGGACGCGGTTGTGATTCAAGCGGAAAGAGCAATTTAACAAGCTCTGACGCTGTGTCTGAGATCCACCGGGAATATGGCGAAGCCGGTGCTGATGTTTTAATTACCAATACTTTTACGATGAACAGAATTAATATTGAATCGCACAGTTTGGATATTGATGTCAGGGAAGTGAACGCAGCCGGAGTCAGTCTGGCCCGTCAGGCGGCCGGTCAGAAGCGTTTGGTTTTTGGCGACATCGGACCTACCGGGCAGTTGCTTGAACCTTATGGTTCCTACACTGAAGATCAGTTTTATCAAAACTATGCGGAACAGGCAGAGATTCTGGACAAAGAAGGGGTAGACGGCTTGATCATTGAAACCTTCACCGATCTGCGCGAAGCTGTTTGTGCTCTTAATGCATGTAAAGATAGAACAAATATACCCCTGATACTGTCCCTGGCTTTTACGACAACCCAAAAGGGTGGCCGGACAATTATGGGCAGCACAGTTGAAGAAGCGGCAAAAGCTGCCGAAGAGTATGGCGCTGTGGCAGTGGGCGCAAACTGCGGTGATCTGGATCCTTTAGGTATGGCTGCAATTACAAATATCTTCCGGGATGCCGTGAAATTGCCGTTAATTGTCCAGCCCAATGCCGGTAAGCCCAAGCTGGTCGGGAGTGAAACGAAGTATGAAATGCAGCCTGCAGAATATGCCGACGGAGTGATGAAATGTATTGAAAAAGGAGCTTCAATAGTCGGCGGTTGCTGTGGAACTACTCCGGCTCATATCAAAGCGGTAGCGGACAGGCTGAAAGAGTTGACTTAATTCAGACGGTAAACTGGCGGCTATATAATTTTTTAAGTCCTCTTTTTTGCTCTTTATTTATATTGTTTATTTGACATAAAAATTGCCAGGCTGGTTGATGAAGAGTTATTGCCGGTTAGTTTGAAAAAATTTCTTTTTCAGTTATTCCGGCGGATCGTATATTACACCGTGAGTATCGACGGTGATGCTTTTAATTTGCTGATCCTCATACGGCCTGTTATTCCTGCTTCGCTCGACACCTGCTATGCGGTCTGCAGCTTCCATACCTTCAATAACTTCTCCGAAGGCGGCGTACTGGCCGTCCAGGTGTGTGGCATCATCAACTACAACAAAAAACTGCGATCCTGCTGAATTGTACTCATTTGCCCGGGCCATCGAAAGCACTCCCCGCTGGTGGCTGATCGGATTGGGGTGACCGTTAGCGGCAAATTCTCCTTTAATTTTGTAGCCCGGACCGCCTGTTCCGTCGCCCCTTGGACAACCGCCCTGGATCATAAATCCGGGAATGACCCGGTGAAAGATCGTGCGGTCATAAAATTTCTTGCCGGCCAGGTGGATGAAATTACGCGCAGTATTTGGCGCACTCTCCGGATCAAGTTCAATCTTGATTATCGGGCCGTCAATCATTTCAATCGTTACTACAGGTCTTTTTTCTTCCATTTTAAACACTCCTGTTATTTTATTATTGACTGTTTATCCGCCCGGTATTATAACCGGTAGGTTTGATCCAGGTAATTGAGGGTAAATGTTTTTAAATCTGACTGGTGGCACATTGTTCCCATCATGGCATACAAGGCCGCTGCATCCTCACAGGCCTCGGGGCCTTCCTTAACCCGGTGGACGCTTCCTTCAAGTTCCGACAGGAAGGTTTCCCTGATTTTTGTATGCGGCGGGGTAACAATAAAATGCAAAGCCGGGGGGTTGTGCTGACGTCCCAACTGCCAGCCCTTTTCGGCCATCAAGTCGGCCAGGGTGTATACATCCAGCTGGCTGGAGCCCATGGCAAATACGCTCATTACCGGCCGGCCCAGGATTTCCAGCTTTCCGGTTTTCTCGATTCCATCCTGGAGAATACGGGTTGTCTCCATCACTTCTTTTGCCAGGCGCATATATCCTTCTTCACCGAGGTAGTTGATTACCGCCCAGGCAGCAGCTATGGGACCGCCCGGCCTGGTGCCGGTTACAGTGGCAGATCCGAAAAGCCCGCCGGGCCAATTGGTTAACACGAAAAATTGATGGCGGCGTAGTTCCGGATAACGATATATAATTAGGGAGGCTCCTTTGGCCGAGTAGCCGTATTTATGCAGATCGGCGGAAATCGAGGTGACCCCGGGAACCCGGAAATCAAAAGGTGGCACAGGATAGTTCAGGCGCTCGAGGAAGGGAAGCATAAAACCGCCCAGGCAGGCATCAACATGTAAGTTGATGTCCCTTTCAAGGGCCAGCTCGCCAAGCTCTTTGATCGGGTCAACAACTCCGTGCGGATAGGCCGGGGCTGAACCAACCAGCATGATGGTGTTTTTGTTCACTGAACTTCGCAGGGTGTCCAGGTCTGCCCGAAAATCCGTATCCAGGGGTATACGCACCGTTTTAACTCCCAGGTAGTGGGCTGCTTTGTCCAAAGCCGGATGAGCGCTTTCGGGAATAATAATTTCCGGTTCGGAAATATCCGGCTTTTTAAAGCGGGCCTGGTCCCGGCTGGCTTTTACTGCCAGCAGCAAACTTTCAGATCCCCCGGAAGTCATAGCGCCGACAGCTTCATCGCCGCCATTAAATAAAGAGGCTGTTTTAGCGACTACTTCTGTTTCAAACTTTTTTAAACTGGGGAAGGCTTTGGGGTCAAGTGCGTTGCCGTGAGAAAACAGGGTGTAGGCTTCTTTGATGATTTGATCAACTTCTTTGCCCGCATGATAAACCAGTCCCCATGACTGCCCATTTTCCCAACCGACATCTGCAGTACGGGCATGCCTCATTTCTGTTAAAAGCTCGTCTGGTGAAAGGCCTTTTTTTAGAAACAATCCTCGATTATTAATTGTCATCAATTTTTCACTCCACATGGTTTAAGGTTTACCTTTTTACATTATACTATGCTTCTTTTTTGAGTGGCTGAATATATACATAGATGTGATTGACGATTATCTTGAGCACGGTAAAAGTTGGTATCGCAAGAATAATGCCCAGCAGTCCTCCCAAACGGCCGGCGACAAGTACAATCAGGATAATGGCCAGGGGACTTAAAGATAGCTTGCGGCCCATTACCTGGGGAGAAATGACCATGCTTTCCAGCTGTTGGACAATAACGATTACAACGATCACCATCACCATCGTTAACGGCGAATCGATGAGGCCGACTATCACGGCGGGAATGGAACCGATAAACGGTCCCAGGAAGGGCACCACGTTGGTGATCAGGATGAATATAGACAAAATCAGGGCATAATCGAGGCCGAGTATTAAAAAGCCGATATAGGCCAAAACACCCACGAAGAGGCAAACAATACCCAGACCCTGGAAGTAGGAACTAAGAAGCCTGTTCATTTCGGCCAGGGCATTGTTGATGTTCGTGGTATAATCCTGCGGAGCCAGGCGTTCGATCAGTTGGGGAATAAGCTTGCTGCCTTTTTCCTTAAGCATGTAGTAAAGCAGGAAGGGAACAATGATAACGGTCATGAATATACCGGTAACAAAATCGATTAATGAGGCGATGCTGGTCGCTATTTGGGTGATGGTCCTGCTAACGGTTCCGGCTATATTATCTACAATATTATCGACATCCAATGCTTCCAGGTCGAGCAGGTTGGCAACAATAGGGCTGTCTTCCAGGTTGCTGATAAGTTGCCGAATTTCCCTGATGCCTTCGGGGATACTGACAGCCAGCTTGGTGAATTCTGCCTGCAGAATAGGACCGATGGCAAGAAAAAGTAGAACAAACAGGCCGATAATCAGCAGGTAGACAATTAATATGGCCACCGGACGGGGCAATTTATGGTTATGCATCCAATCGACAACAGGAAAAGTAAAGTAATAAAGGACTCCGGAAATGAGAAAAGAAATGAACAGAGCTTCAAAAGCGATTACTATCGGCTGGAAGATAAAAGAAATATGGCTGCCGATATAAATAATCAGAAAAACGAGCAGAATACCGATTCCGGTTTTAAACAGTTTTGATTCCCACATAGTTACTCCTCAGATTATCTCCGGTGTACCGCAACGGTTACAGCGAAGATTTTTTTGCTATGTCCACAGTTTTGCCAGGTTAATCTATGAGGTTATTTGCTTTCCGCTTTCTAAATCTCAGGAACGGGTATTATTTACAACGGCCTTTTCATTTTAGATCATAATGGCCAGGGCTTCAACAAATATTTAAGATCTCTAAGTTAATCCATGATCAATTTGTGAAAGAAGCATTAATCAATTCCGGTCAAGATGCTTCAGTTAAGATTACTCCGGTTCATCTGGTTTGGTTTTAAAACAGAGCGGATGGGCAGGAAAAAACAATAGAGCCATGGAAATAGTTATTATCACCGAAAGGAGTGTGAAGCCATTGCAGTGCGACCGGTGCGAAAAGATTGAGTGTTTCGAGGGTAAAGACTGTCTCAATATGCAGGAAGAGGTTATAGAATCCTACACTGGTCAGGACCGGCTGATCCACCACGCAGCTGCCTTGATCGAGGGCGAATACTATATGCAGAAAACAAGGGTGGAGGAGTTGATACTTTTTTGCCGGGAAATGGGTTATGAACGCCTTGGTGTCGCTTTTTGTATCGGACTCCGGGAAGAAGCGAAAGTGCTTTGTTCCTATCTGCGCAAGCACTTCAGGATCTACAGTGTCTGCTGTAAAATATGCGGCACTTCAAAAGATTACCTTGCGCTGCCGAAGATTAAAGAAGACGAGCCGGAAGTGATGTGTAACCCGATTATCCAGGCCCGGACCCTGCGGGACAATAAAAGCGAGATCAATGTTACTGTCGGTCTGTGCATCGGCCATGACATCCTGTTCAACCAGCATTCAAACGTTCCGACTACGGCCTTAATTGTAAAAGATCGGGTGCTTTCCCATAATCCGGCCGGAGCCCTTTATACCGGGTATTATAAAAGGCTTATCGGTGGATAACAAGCTTTTAGTTAATTTAATGCCCGGTGTTTTGAACTAAAGGACGGTTGGTTCCCGTGTGGAGTAGATAATCTGAGGAGTGATATATTAAATGGATAATTACCGGCGGAAGGATTCCTTCACTGGTCCGTTCACTGGAGGTGGAATTGAAACAGAAAGATTTAATAAATTATATGATCAGGGACGGAAGCCTGACCTGAAAACGGGAATGCGTCTTTATCTGGTGGTCTTCTTGCTGTTGCTGGTTATCGGATCAGTGGTGCAGGGTTTGAACCTTGAGATTGGCATGATTATCACCCAATGGGTGCTGATTCTCCTCCCTGCCCTGTGGATCTTGAATCGTTACCGGGTAGACCGGGTCACTTTTGTTCGTATACGCCCTTTAAAATTCAGGTTTATTCCGGTTATTATTCTTCTTTCTGCTTCATTCTGGGTGCTGAACATGATTATCGCTGCCGGAATGGTCAGTGGGCTGATGGAACTGGGGTATGAGCCAATAGTGGTTCTTGAGCCGCCGCAAACATTTCAGCACTACCTGGTTTACCTGTTTGTTATTTCAATTTCAGCCGGGATATGTGAAGAGATTTTATTCAGGGGAACGATCATGCCGGCCATGGAGGATCACGGGTTGGTGCCGGCAATTGTATTCAGTTCGCTGTTGTTTGCTCTTTTTCACATATCTTTTCTCAATCTTATTAGCACATTCATGATTGGAGCGGTGATTGCTGTAGTTGTAATCAAGACCGGGTCGCTTTGGGGCGGTATCTTTTATCATATGTTGAATAATTTATTTGCTATCACTTACCTGTACTTTGCCGGTCAGCAGGAAACTGCGACCGAAGTCGATCCGCATGCTTACTGGATTGCCCTTCCCCTGTTGATCCTGGCCCTGGCCGGTGCTTATTCCGGCTTAAAATTATTGCAGAAGCACGCAGATGTCAAGCCTCTTTTAAAGGACCGGGCTGCAGGGTGGCTGCCCAGGGGCTGGTTTAACGGGATTTTGGTCATCGCTTTGTTTTTGTTCCTTTTGATGGCCATGATTGAGCTTGTCGTCGGTTTCGGATGGTTTGGGTTGGATGTGTTATAGAGAGCCTGGCAGAAGCTGAAGTGGCTCGTTTAAAAAAAATAAGGAGGTTATAAAATGGGTTTGGAAGGAAAACACCTAGCTGTTTTACTGGAGGAACTTTATGAAGATCCAGAGTTTTGGTACCCATATTATCGTTTCCAGGAGGCCGGTGCCAGGGTAACCGCAGTGGCCCCGAAAGTTAAGGAGTATAAAAGCAAACATGGGTTTCCAGCTACGGCCGATCTGGCTGCAGTTGATGCTGAAGCAGAAAACTTTGATGCGGTAATAATTCCCGGCGGTTATTCACCGGACCACATGCGCCGTTCGCGCGAACTGGTAGACTTTTTCAAACAAGCCTATGAACAGGGCAAAATAATCGCCGCCATGTGCCATGGCCCCTGGATGCTGGCATCAATTGGGGCGATAAAAAATCGCAAAGTAACCGCGTTTTTCTCGATCAAGGATGATTTAATCAATGCCGGTGCAAATTTTGTCGATGAGGAAGTTGTCCGTGACGGCAGTATCATTACTTCTCGCACACCTAAAGATTTGCCCGCCTTTTGCCGGGAGATAATTAAAGCTTTAAGCATTTAAATTTAAGTGCTGCGCATATTTGGCAAGATTTTTTAGCGATTCCGACAACGCCTTTTGTAAGCCATGTTTGGAAAAGGTCATTTGCAGTCCAACTTTATGGCACTGGCCTGTTCAGCCGGGACAGCTAAAAAACTTAGTTTTAGCCATTGATCACGGAGGAATTACGCATTTCATCCGTGGTTTTTTTTGATCTTGAGAAAAGTTCCCCGCTCTTTTTGTTCCATTTCAATTATATCCTTGGCCAATAGATGATTGATGTATTTTTGAATCTCTGAGGGTCGCAAGCTTAACATCTGCTGCAGATCTTTTACAGTGCAGGGCCGCCGGCGCAGGGTTTGCAAAATTTGTCTGCTGTGCGAATCGTTGAAGGTAAAGATTCTTTGGCCGGGTTTAAATGTATCAATTAATTCCGCTTTTTTTAGGTAAGAGGCGATCTCCTGCATTTTCCGGCTGTCTGCCGGTGTCACCCACTCTTCTGTTCCCGGCCTGTCGAGCGTTCCCAGCTGAATATGGTCCGGCCTGATTTTGTCAAGGGCTTTTTTTAATGCGCTGATTTCTTCCGGATAGTCATTCAAACCGGGTGCTATAAAAACCTCCACTATTATTTTACCCATGTATTCACTGCGCAGTTTAATCAATCCCTCAATTATATCTGCACATTTAAGATCTGGATGGGGGCGGTTTAACAGTTGGAAAGTTTTTTCAGTGGCTGTGTCCAGTGAAGGTATGATCAAATCCACGCCACCAGCCTGTTTGCGTACTGCCGCATCGGTAAATAAAGTACCGTTGGTTAGCAGACAAAGACTATAGCGGGGGTAGTTTTCCTTTAAAAAGTCTATTATTTCCCCCAAACCGGCATGGAGTGTTGGCTCACCGGAACCGGAAAAGGTGATGTAATCGAGATGTGGTTTATTTTCAAGATAGTCACCCAGTTCTTCACGTACTTCAGCAGGCGGAACGTATTCCTTTCTTTCGACGGTACAATTAGTTGTTTTACCGCATTCACAATACACGCAGTCCAGGGTGCAGGTTTTAAGGCGGACCAAATCGACGCCGAGCGATACACCCAGCCGCCGTGAAGGCACAGGACCAAAAAGATGGCGGTATTTCATCGCTATCTACCTCTTTTGTTATTTTTGATGATCCAGCTACCGGTAGTTGTTACCGATAAAAATAGCGGAATAGACCACCTGCTATATTCTGACTGGTAGCTGCAGATACGTTTTTAATATAACAAAAATTATTATTGATGTATACCCATAAATCGGTTATAATGATAATAGATATATACCCATTATTGGAGGAAGAAGGTGACCAGGATGAAATTGGCAGTATGTGCTCAGGAGGAAAGTCTGGCAGCAGAAGTAGATCAACGCTTTGGCCGTTGTCCCTGCTTTGTGGTGGTAGACTCCGAAAGCGGTGAAATGATCAATTCAATCTGTAATGTTCATGCGGAAGCGGCGGGTGGAGCAGGACCGCAGTGCGCCCAGCTGCTAGCAGAAAGCGGTGTTGAGGCCGTAGCGCTGGGAAATGTAGGTCCGAAAGCGGCAACAGCTCTTGAAGCAGCAAAAATTATGATCTATACCGGTGTAGAAGGAACAGTAGAAAATACTGTGCAAAGATTCAATGAAGGTAAGCTTTCGCCAGTTTCTCAGGCGACAGTTTCCGCCCATTCAGGGTTGAGAGGAAAACGGTAAAAAGGCTGGTGTTTTAGCCCAAAAATGGTATATTTTGAAAAATATATGATTCAGGGGGTATGATACCGATGATAGTTGCTGTTGCAACAGATGGAAACATGGTAGCGCAACATTTCGGGCGTTGTTCCGAATACACCCTATTTAAGATTGGTGACGGTGTAATCAACGAAGTAAATGTTATTGCCAATCCCGGCCATGAACCCGGCTTCCTGCCCGGTTACCTGGCCCAAATGGGGGTTAAATGTATCATTGCCGGAGGAATGGGACCCCGGGCCCAGTCTCTTTTTGCTGAAAAAAATATTGAAACCTGTGTGGGTGCCGCCGGTCCAACCAGGGATGTTGCAGAAGCTTACCTGTCCGGTAATCTTCAAACAGGAGTGAGCAGGTGTGATCATCAGTATGGCGGCCATAATTGTGACTGACTGTTTAAGGAAAATGAAAAGGAAAGGAGGTTGTGACTATGCCTGGCTTTGATGGAACTGGTCCGATGGGTAGGGGGCCGGGTACAGGCGGAGGATTCGGTGTATGCAGAGGTAGCCGGTTTTATCCGGGAGGCTCCAGAAGAGGCGGCTTCGGCTGCGGTCCTGGTTGGGGCCGCAGTTGGGGCCTCAGATGGGGGCCCTGCCACTGGTGGTCGTCTGCAACGGCTCCATATTACGGCCCTGCCTGGTCCGGACTGGAAGAAGAAAAAGCTTTCTTGAAAGAGCAGAAAGAACAGTTGAAAGCTGAAATGGCTGAAATGGAAAAACGGATGGCCGAGCTGGAAGAAGCAGCAGGTTCTGATCAGGATTAAGTAATTTTTCACCAGTTGCCTCTCCTCAGCTCCGGGCTGGAGGTGAGAAGTTAGAAAAAAGACAGCTTGCTTTTAGTTGTTCCGGTTAATAACCTTGACACTTCTCACCTCCAATTTCGTATTTTTATCTAGCTGTCAATGTGTACTACAGGAAGCGGAGAGATTAAATAATGAATATAGTTGTTGCCAGCGGTAAGGGTGGGACCGGAAAGACGACCGTGGCTGTTAACCTGGCCCTGGCCCTCGATCAAGAAAAAACACAGCTGCTTGACTGCGACGTGGAAGAACCAAATGCCCACCTGTTTTTGAAGCCTGTTTTTGATAAATCCCGGGAAGTTGGCATTCCCGTGCCGGCAATAAATCTGGCACAGTGCAGCTTTTGCGGCCGTTGCTCCGAAGTATGTGCATTTAATGCCCTGGCGGTGTTAAAAAATCAGGTAATGGTTTTCGAGGAGCTTTGCCACGGCTGCGGCGGTTGTGCCTACCTGTGCCCTGAAAGAGCAATTACCGAGCGCCATCGCCCGATCGGTATCGTCGAGAGCGGCAAGGCAGGTAAACTTGATTATGGCCATGGCCGTTTGAACCCCGGTGAAGCAATGTCGCCTCCGCTGATTAATGCGGTAAAAAAAATGAGCAATCCTGAAAAGATAACTATTATTGATGCTCCGCCCGGGACATCGTGCCCTGTTGTCAGTGCTGTTAAAGGCTGCGATTATTGTGTGCTGGTGACAGAGCCCACTCCTTTTGGTTTAAATGACCTGGATCTTGCCTTTCAAATGGTAAATAAGCTCGATATTCCGGCCGGAGCTGTCATAAACCGCAGCGACCTCGGCGACGGTAAAGTAGAAGAATACTGTCAAATAAAAAACCTCCCTTTACTGCAAAAAATACCTTTTGACAGGGCACTGGCTGAATTGTATGCCTGCGGGGAACCGGTGGTTTTACATCGATCTGCATGGCGCAACCGGTTCAGGGAGTTATTTACTAGTATTGCAGAGAGGCAGAAGGAGGTAGTCCGGTGGCGAAATATTTGAAGAAGCTGACCGTGATTAGCGGCAAAGGCGGAACGGGTAAAACTTCACTGGCAGGTTCTTTTGCCGCCTTGATCAGTCAGAAAGTGGTTATAGTAGACGCTGATGTTGATGCAGCAAACTTAAGCCTGATAACCGGAACTGAGTTGCTTGAAAAGCACGAATTTCGAGCGTCAAAGGTTGCTGTTGTTGATCCTGAAAAATGCGCCGGCTGTGGACTTTGCCGGGACCTATGCCGTTTTGAGGCTGTTTCTGAGAATTTCTTTGTCAACCCGGTAGATTGTGAAGGCTGTGCTTTATGTGCTTATGCCTGCCCGCAGGAAGCGATCAGTATGGAAGAAAAAGTATCAGGGCAATGGTTTGTTTCACAAACCCCTTATGGAAATCTTGTCCATGCCCGCCTGGGGATAGCCGAAGAAAACTCCGGGAAGCTGGTTACGACTGTTCGTAATCGGGGTCAGGAGCTGGCGGAAACCGGTGGTAAAGAATATCTGCTCATTGACGGTCCTCCCGGTATTGGCTGCCCGGTAATTGCTTCGCTGGCCGGAGTTGATGCTGCCCTGATCGTTATTGAACCCACCTTGTCAGGTATTCATGATCTAGAAAGGGTATTGTCTGTGTGCAGTTATTTTGGAATTACGGCAGCTGTCTGTATCAATCGTTATGATATGGGAATGACCCAGTCGGCATTGATCGAAGATTACTGCCGGCAGGAAGACATCGTTATGGCCGGTAAAATTCCTTTCGATCGCGCTTTTGTCGAGGCTATGGTCCAGGGTTTGCCTGTAATAGAATATACAAACGGGCTGCTTTGCAGGAAAATAAGCAGTTTATGGGATAAATTTACAGCCATCCTCAAATAGTTGTGTTGTCACATATTTTTTGCTAAAATAAAATGCAATCAATTAAATAAGTTTAGAGGGGTTTTAAGTATGCCGCGTCCATTTAAACCACGTCGGGTGAGCACGATGCCCCGTTACACTTATTTCAAGCCGACAGGAATTCCGATGCCTTTGCTGGACGAAGTTGTACTTACTGTTGATGAGATAGAGGCTATTCGGTTAAAAGATCTGGAAAAATTAGAGCAGCAGGAATGTGCAGTTCGCATGAATGTAGCCCAAAGCACATTACAGCGTATTCTTGCTTCGGCCCGTGAAAAAATAGCCCTGTCGATTATCGAGGGGAAAGCCATGCGTATCCACGGTGGTCCTTTTGCCATCGAAGGTGAGCCCACCTGCCCGCGCTGTCGTCGTCGCAGATTCGGCCAGAAACCTCCACCTAAAGCTGATACTCCCGGTATTGGCGAAGAATATTGCCCGGAATGCGGCAGTGAAGAAGAATAGTATTTCTGCAAAATATAACTGCGCTGTTTTCCACTGTTATCAAAGGCTAAAACAGAAAAAATGATCGTGTCTGGAGCAAGAACAGGTTTACCTGGCTCTAATATTTCATGGTCATTCAGATCGGAGCACTCCCCCGGCTGTCGCTATAAGGCGCCCGGGGTTTTAATCAGGTGGGGCAGGATATGTTTACGCAGTTCTTTAACGGCCATAGTTCCGGTAATATGACCTTTGTCGATTACCGCGACGGGATAGTTCTTATATGTTTCCATTTGTCTTTCAAAACGAATAACCTGGTCATAGCGGGCCAGCAGGGGAAAAAGGTTTTGATCTTTAACCTTGAAAAATAGATTATCAAAGTTTAGCGCTTTTGTAACCGCAGCCGGATTATCATGGACCGGGTTACCGGTAAGTTTTCTGTATACGGAATTGATGAAAACGTCATCCGGTGCTGTGCCGGCCAGCATCGGGAGATAAGTGCCTGCGGTGTTGCAATAAATTCGATGCAAATTGGTTACCCAACCTCCGAGGCTGATTCCCGAAACCACCACCCGGCTTCCCTTGCGCGCAGCGTAATTTGTCAGCGCTTCTACCAAATGCACCGATACAGCTAACAGGGCTTTGAAATTTGCCAGGTTGGCAATTTTTTTGATGTAGAGTTTATAAGAGCAGTGATAGGGGGCCCGAACAGCAATCAGGTTGGCCGGAATATCATTTTTTATTGCCAGGAAGATATCCCGGAAAGAACTTTTTCCAAGCGGCCTTCTACTGAAAGGCCTTTCATTGTTGCCGTGGTGGTAAATAAGGGTCGGGTACTGGTTGCCCCGCCACTCGGCGATATGAAATGCAGGGTCAAGTTCACCGACCGCTGTCTGAGCGGGCGTTTCGTAATAACCTTCGCCCTCAATATCGGGCCATTTGAAGGTAACTGAATTTAAAAGTTCCTCATATGTGGGGCTTTCGATACTATTTCGAAATAGCTTGCTTTTACTAAATAACACAGATCCAAAATTAACAGAAAAACTGTCGATTAAAGCATGCTTGTTCATTGTGCCGATTCTCCTCAGTAATTTAATTAAACAGCCGCAGTTATTTTCCTGCATTTTTATCGGACGCTTTTTTTAATATGTTTAAGGTTTGACCGATTTTGCTCTTGCCAGTTGGGCTGCAAAGTAATAAGCTCTAGATGTCATTTGTATATTTTGATCATCAATGAGGCGTTCAGGTGAAAGTTTCAATAGGAAATGCAAATCAGAATACGGCGGGTATTTTCTATGCCCTTTCTGCTTATGTTTTGTGGGGCATGTTACCCCTTTACTGGAAATTATTAGAAGATGTTACGGCTATAGAAATTCTGGCTCATCGGATCTTGTGGTCCTTTGTATTAATGAGCCTGGTAGTTTTTTTTACCGGAGGATGGAAAAGTATAGTAGTTGCACTGGTTGATAAAAAGAAACTTTTATTAATTTTTCTTTGCGGTTTTGTGGTCAGCTTGAACTGGTTTACTTATATTTATGCTGTCAACAGCGGTTTTGTTATTGAAGCGAGTATGGGGTATTACATTAATCCCCTGGTCGTAGTTTTGCTCGGGGTTACTGTGTTCAGGGAAAAGCTGGGCCGCTGGCAGCTTGCGGCGCTGTCACTTGCCGCCCTGGGAGTTTTGATTATTGCCGTGCAGTACGGCAGAATTCCCTGGATAGCTATTTTGCTGGCCGGTTCTTTCGCTGCATATGGCTTAATTAAAAAGATAGTCCACATGAATCCGGTAAGCGGCCTGACTTTAGAAACATTTATTGTTATGCCCTTTGCCCTGCTTTTTATCGTCAATTTAGAAACTGCCGGGACCGGCGCTTTGGGCACGGTACCGATCCCGACCAAGCTTATCCTGGTCGGTGCAGGGCTTATTACTGCTACTCCACTATTTCTATTTGCCCGGGGCATTGAAAGAACCACTTTTTCGATGATCGGTTTTTTGCAATATATTGCGCCTACAATTACCCTTTTCCTGGGGGTTTTTATCTTCACAGAGCATTTTTCACTTCCGCACCTGGTCAGTTTCTGTTTTATCTGGATCGCTTTGATTATTTTCACCCTGGCCAATGTGGGGATATTGAAAGAGCAGTCAAATATTAAAACTAAAGATTTTGTTTCCCACAAGGAAGCCTGATCATGATTATTGATATGATAAATTTTCCCGGTTGCATAAAACCATGATCAGCGCTACAGTTTTATGAGTTGTTCCGCCCTGGTTTAAAATCACCGACAGGCAAATTTTTGAATATTTTTTCCGAACTTGCGGCAGCTTTGGGCCATGAAATTGAAGCTTGAATATATAACCAGTTGCCTAAAAGTTAACTCTCAAGGGAATACAGCCGTTTCTACAGAGCGGCATATTTAAGGCCCGGTTTTGTGAGGTAAATTGTACCCCGGTTAATAAGCCTTTTACTTAAGGGTAAAGTTACCGCCTCTTATTTAAGTACTTTGCCGACCGCCGGCAAACACTTTGCTAACCTGAACCAGGGATATCAATATTAATTTGTCAAATTTAATGCATTCAGTTAAAATCAGGGTGTATCAACAGGTATAAATATTAAAATGTTACTATGACCGTTGCAAGTTACCCTGGAATTAGATTGTCTACGAAAAATTGGGCTGCCTGTGTTTCGAGCTATTTGCGATGCCTCTGGTAGAATAACCATGAAAAGGTTGAGGGTAAATTATATGCGCCGCTGGAAAAGCAGTGAATTGGATAAAAAAATCAATGAAAAAAGGGCGGAAGTAGATCGTTTTCTTCTAACGTCCCGCCAGGGCAAGATCATCAGGCGAAGACCGCGTGACAAAGAAGAGCAAAACGTTTTAGATATGTTATGCAAAAAAAAATGGGAAGACGACCTCGCCAGGGGGAAAATAAAAATACTTAGCAGGAGAAAATGGTACTATGAGTTCGATTGAAAGGGCCAGGGAGGAACTGTATAAATTATCAGGTTCAGGTAAAAATCGTTTTGAAGTTATGGCTGAAACTACTGCCATAATTACGGAACTAATGGAAGCCCAGGGACTTAAACCTATAGTTGTAGGAGGGTTTGCGGTCGAAATATATACCAGGGGTCAATATACCACTCTGGACATTGACCTGGTTACAAAGGGAAGAGAGATTGCCGGAGATATTTTTATCAGTCTGGGTTTTTTGCGGGAAGGCCGTCACTGGTATCAACCAGAATTGGGCGTGGCTATCGAGATCCCGGATAGCAAACTTGAGGGGGCAGATGAAAGCAAAATAATAAGGCTGGAATTGCCAAGCGGAAGGTACCTTTATGTGATTGGTATCGAAGATATAATTTTAGATCGGCTAAGGGCTTGTGTGCACTGGACATCATCATCCGATTGTGAGTGGGGATTACGCATGCTAAAAGTTCATCTTAACTCCTTGGATTTAAACTACATGAAAGAAATGGCTGAAAAAGATCATTCCAGCACGGCCCAAAAGCTGGATGAGTGGTTGAAAGAAATGAATTAAAGTATATTAATTAACCCTACCTCTTTAACCTTCATATAGTCTCAAAAAAAGCGATCCTCTGTTGACAGGAAGGATAAATCATTTTATCATATTAACAAAAGCGAATATGATCAATTGATTATATGAAGGTGATCGGGAATGGAATCCAAATTAACAAGGATACTAAAAGCTTTAGCTGATGATACCCGCTTGCGGATGCTTAACTTACTGCAGCATTATGATCTCTGTGTCTGCGAGTTAGAAATTTTGCTGGGAATTAGCCAGTCCAATGCTTCCAGGCACTTGAACAAGCTAACCAATGCCGGTTTGCTGGAATACTATAAAGCGGCCAAGTATGTTTATTACCAGATCAACTCAGAAACCATTAAAGAATACCTGTTTATTAATGTAATTCTGACATCAGAAATTATGAAACTGGATCAATGCCGGAAGGATTACGAAAAGATGGCTTATTACAAAAGCAAAGGTTATACCTGCGATGACTTAAAAGCGGGAATTGTAAACTTCTAGTTAAACTCAAAATGGCATTTAATCAGGAACTAACAAATATTTGTATTGACAGCAGGATAAAAGCAGTTTGTTTTTAAAACCAGCTTTTGCTTTTATTGTGTAGTTTCACTCGATAGCATGAAAAGCATTTATAAGGATGGTTCAAGATGGCTGAAGAACACAAGTTGGGCTTTTTGGTGCAGTTTTGTAAAATCATGAAGGCTTAAATACAGCAATTATATTGAACACGAAGAAAGGATGAGTGAAATGTTTGAGAAGGTTGTAATGGCAACCGATTTTACGCCAGGCGGCGAAAAACTGTTTAACTGCCTGGGAGAACTAAAAGCAGTTGGCACCAAAGAGATTATCCTTACCTGGGTTATGGAAATCAGGTATTCCGGCGGACCAAGCGGATCGCTGCAAAAGCAACACAGGCAGAAACTTGCGGAAAAAACAAAAGAAATAGAAAAAATGGGGTTTAAAGCAAGTTATGAAGCACCGATCGGGTTCCCAGCCCGGGAAATTAACACTGTTGCTGAAAAAGTCGATGCATCGCTGATCGTTATTGCTTCACGAGGCAAGAACAGGGTCCGGGATTTTTTCCTGGGCAGTACTACATCTACCATGATCAGGCAAACAAAAACCCCGACCTTGATTGAACGAATTGAGCTGATTGAAAGCCTGGGCGAAAAAGATTGCCAGCTGGTTTGCAGCCGTAAATTCGACTCAATTCTGATGCCGACAGATTTTTCAACTGCGGCCGAAGAGGCGGAAAAAGTTGTCAGCGGTTTGGCTAAACATGCCGGCAAAATTGTCCTTGCTTCAGTGGTTGAAGAAGGGGAAAGTGAAGAAGAGATTGAAGAGCTCAGGAAAAAAGCATCCAGGCAGCTTGAGGAGCTTGGTGAAAGCTGCAGAAAATCATGTCCGGAAGTGAAAATTAGGATAGAAACGGGCATCCCATCGAAACATATAAAAACTATTGCCGAGGAAGAGGATATTACGCTGATTGTTCAGGGTATGCGCGGCAAAGGAGGAGTAGAAGGCCTGGTGCTGGGCAGTACGGCAGAAACAGTAGCCCGGACTTCAGCCCGGCCTGTTCTGCTCGTGCCTGCAAAAATATAAAGATCAAGCAATTTCAAACAAACTGTTATACTAATTGAAGGAGTGATTGACAGAGATGAGTGAACAAAAAGCTTATGAACTTAGTTTTTTCCACAAGTACCTTTCAGTTTGGGTGGCTTTGTGCATTTTGATCGGTGTCGGGCTTGGCCGTGTTATTCCCGGCGCAGCTGAGTTTTTAAGTGAGATCCAGGTAGAGCAGGTTAATATCCCGATTGCTATCTTACTCTTTGCCATGATGTACCCAATCATGCTGCAGATAGATTTTAGCGAGGTAGTTAATGCGGTGAAAGCTCCGCGGGCGGTTATCCTGACTTTAGTTGTCAACTGGCTGATCAAACCTTTCAGCATGTTCTTTTTTGCCTGGCTGTTTATGCGTATTATCTGGGCCCCGTATATCGGGTACGAGCTGGCGGGTGAATACATGGCCGGCATGATTCTTTTGGGTATAGCCCCGTGTACGGCAATGGTCCTGGTTTTCAGTTACCTGGCCAAGGGCTTTATGGGCCTTACCCTGGTGTTGGTGGCCATTAACTCGCTGACCATGCTTGTCCTTTATGCTCCATTGGGCAATTTCTTATTAGATGTTGCAGAAATGCCCATACCTTTCATGACTATATTTTTGAGCATTATGCTCTATGTAGGGGTTTCGCTCGTAGCCGGATATGTTACCCGCAAGAGGTTGATTGCAACCCGGGGTATTGATTGGTACGAGCGGGTATTCTTAAAGCATATGGGCACTATTTCAGTAGTTGCCCTGCTGGCTACTTTAATATATCTTTTCATGCTCCAGGGTGATGTAATTATTGAAAATCCACTGGGTGTAGTTATGATTGCAGTACCCTTGATCATTCAGATAATGTTTATTTTTAGCTTGGGTTACCTGGTAGCCAAACTTATCGGCCTGACTTATGAAGAGGCGGCCCCGGCTTCTATGATTGGGGCCAGCAACCATTTCGAAGTTGCTATAGCTACAGCGGTCACAGTATTTGGAGTAGGTTCCGGGGCTGCTCTTTCCACAGTAGTAGGAGTTCTAATTGAAGTGCCGATCATGTTAACTCTGGTGACTATTTGCCTGAGAACTGCCCGCTGGTTTCCCAAAATGTCAGCTTACACTAACAAGATGTCAAAAGAGGATCGATAAAGCGGTTTATAGAACTAAAACTGATCAACAGAGGGTGTATTACAAGCAAGCTTAATTAATACAACTAAAAGATCAATTAAAAGGCCTTCCCTGTGTTTGCGGGGAGGGCCTTTTAATAAGGGGCTATAGATAGCTTTTATGGCGCTAAGACATGATGGTTCCGAAAATCATCCCGGAGATGGTGGCCATGATTGACACCAGGATGACGAAGACTATAGTTTTTGACGTTCCCAGCACACTGCGGATAACCAGCATATTGGGCAGGCTCAAAGCCGGTCCGGCTAAAAGAAGGGCCAGTGCGGGTCCCTGCCCCATTCCGGAGCCAAGCAGGCCCTGGAGGATAGGCACCTCGGTCAGGGTGGCGAAATACATGAAAGCGCCGATAACAGAGGCGACCAGGTTGGCCTGGAAACTGTTGCCCCCGACCAGGGCTTCGATGTATTGGACAGGGATCAAACCGGCATCGCTTTCCGGGCGGCCCATCAGAAAACCGGCTGCCATTACCCCCGCAAAAAGCAAAGGCAGGATTTGCAGGGTGAAGTCACGCGTGGATTCGACCCAGGAAACCCGTTCCTCCCGGTCAAACCAGCGCCAGACCATAAAACCGAGAATGATTAAAAGAGCGGCCACCAGGTACCATTTGGCCTGGTAAACTGCATACCACAATCCGGCGGCTTCCTCGGGCCTACCAAGGGCGGCAATAACCAGGATTAAAATCAGGACCAGGAAGTAAGCCAGGTTTTGCAGCTGGCTGCGTTTTTCAGGAGCTTCTTCCTCCAAGCCCTGCATGGGGGATTCGGTCCTGTTCCGGTCTTCTTTCCTGTAGAGCAGGGCCATAATCAAACCTATAACTAAGGCGAAAATCACGGCGCCTATGGCCCGGGCCAAGCCAAGCTCCCAACCCAGGACCCTGGCGGTAAGGATAATGGCCAGGATGTTAATGGCCGGCCCGGAATAAAGAAAAGCGATCGCGGGGCCGATACCGGCTCCTTTTTTGTAAATACCGGCAAAGAGAGGCAGTACCGTGCAGGAGCAAACGGCCAGTACGCTTCCGGACACCGATGCGACCGAGTAAGCCAGCACTTTGTGCGCCCCGCCGCCGAAATACTTGATCACTGCCCCCTGGGAGAGGAAGTTGGCAATTGCCCCGGCAATGAAGAAAGCCGGAATCAGGGTTTGCAGTACGTGTTCGCGGACATAATACTGCAAGAGGGAAAAAGCTTCCATAATGGAAGCCTGGATATTTGGATGCTGAAAGGGGATAAAGTATGCGGCTATAAACACTAAGATCAGGATGATTGCTTTTCGCATGTTTCCCATTGATTAAACACTCCCCTAACAGCCCGGAATGAACGGGCTGGAAACATTAAACCTGCTTTATTTGATGGATCAGTGGTTATTGTTCTTCCTGGATCCATTTCTTGATCTGGTCTTGTTTCGGGACCTTACCGGAAACTTTGACTTTGTCGTTAATGACCAGCCCTGGAGTCATGAAAACATCATGTTCCATGATTTTAGTGGTATCTTCCACCTTTTCAACATCGGCCGGTAAGTTTAACTCCGCCAGGGCATTTTTTACTTCCTGTTCCATCTTTTCGCAGTTTTTGCAGCCGGGGCCGAGAATCTTAATTTTCATCGCTTCCCGCTCCTTTCCTATTGATTAATCAATCTTAATTTGAGTAATTTTGTGCATCCGCTTTAAACCAGCGTTTTTTGCCTTCTTTCCCAAAAAATCTTGAGCAGTTCAGAACTGGCTTCCAGCAGATCATGTATCCTTAAATCGGCTAGCCGGTAGAAAACCTTCAAGCCCTCTTTCCTCGATGATACCAGGCCTTCTTTTTTTAATATATTCAAGTGTCTTGACACATTGGACTGCTCCATCTGCAGTTCGGGCACAATTTTACACACGCAGAGCTCTCCGCCTTTTAAAAGCTCCAGGATCTGCAGCCTGGTCGGGTGGGCCAGGGCTTTGAGCATTTCCGCCTGGTAATGATACCTGTTTTCAGCCATCCCTTTCACCTCTTAGAATTAAACTTATGTTGCTATATATAAATCTATTCATATAGTACCATAAACATAACTGCCTGGCAACTCGAAGGAAAAACTTGAATTATTTATGCAACCAGGTTAACAATAAAAAACTTAGCCGGCTTATGCTGAGGCAACTTCAAATTGAACAAAAGGGATAACTATTATATTCCCGGGCGCACCCCGGATCTAATAGCAGCCGGCGAAGGGTAAAGCAGGGCTGGTGTTTGCCGTAACAGGCAGGGGAAGGTAAAATGTGATCGTTTCGGTAAATAATAAAGATAAGAACACTGGGGGAGTGCATAATGAATACTCAAAGTAAAAAAAGAAAAGTGCTCTTCCTGTGCACGGGTAATTCGGTGCGCAGTCAGATGGCGGAAGGTTTCTTAAAGGCCCTGGGCGGCGAGCGATTCGAAGTGAAAAGCGCAGGTACCGCTCCGGCCGGGATAAATCCGAGGTCAATCAAGGTGATGAAAGAGGTGGGCATCGATATCAGCTCCCAGTCTTCTGACCGGCTTGACCTACAAATGCTCGATAATGCAGACCTCTTGATTACCCTCTGCGGCGATGCCCGTGATAACTGTCCAATTGTTGCCCCGGGAGTGGAAAAGAGGCACTGGCCCCTGGAGGATCCTTCTTACCGGGTAGGGACGGAGGAAGAAATAATGGATCGATTTAGAAAAACCCGGGACTTGATCAAAAAATACGCAGAAGATTTAATTGCAGAGTAAAACCGGCTTCAGGTGCATTTACAAGCATGTAACTGAATGCTATAATATCAGCAAGTAATTAAATAATTGTAGCTTGTCAGGTGTCGATTGACTGAAAAGGGAAGCCGGTGAAAATCCGGCGCGGTCCCGCCACTGTAAGTGGGAGTTGCCTCCTTGAAACCACTGGTAAAAACCGGGAAGGCAGGGGGTGCAGTGAACACGAGCCAGGAGACCTGCCTGACAGAGCGCTTAACCCCTTCGGGTGAAAGGGTAAGGCGGGGTAAAAACCACGTGTTGCCGTGGTTTTTTGTTTTATAACATTAAACTTCAGCTTTCCTTGCTCAAAAACAGGGGTTAAGCAAAAAATAAAGGAGAGATAGGCGTTGAAAAAAAGTTTAATGTTTGCAGTAGTCTTTGCAGTAGCCAGCCTGTTATTGGCAGCTGGTTGTGCTGAGGTGGAGGAAGCGGTTGAACCTGATGAAGAGCAAGAGACAGCAGAAGTAAATGATGAAACTGTTGTTACCGACCAGATGGGCCGGGAGGTAGTAATTAAAGGTGTCCCGGAGCGGATAATTTCGCTTTCTCCGAGCAATACCGAGATAAGCTTTGCCCTGGGGCTTGGGGATCGGATAGTGGGTGTTACCGAGTACTGTAACTATCCGCCCGAGGCAGAGGAAAAGGTTGCTGTCGGTGGTTTTGATTCTCCCAGCATTGAAAAAATTATCGAACTTGAGCCTGATCTGGTGCTTGCCTCCACCATTCATAATGAAGAGGTGCCGCGCCTGGAAGAACTGGATATAACGGTCCTGGTGATTGAAGCATCGACCTTAAGTGAGCTCTATGACAGCATGTCCCTGGTGGCAAAGATGACCGGGGTGCCCGATGCGGGCGAAGAGCTGATCGATTCGATGCGGGAACGGATCGACGCAGTGGAAAAAAAAGTTAGTTCAGTTGATCCCGAAGATAAAGTGCGCGTTTTTTACGAGGTCTATTCCGATCCGCTGATGAGCGCCGGTGAAGGGGCTTTTATCAATGAAATCATTTCCCTGGCCGGCGGAGAAAATATTTTTGGCGATGTTGCTGAAAATTATCCGCAGATCAGCGCTGAAACAGTTGCTGAAAGGCAGCCCGAGATTATTTTATATCCGGATTATCATGGAAC
>SLRT01000160.1 GCA_007130825.1 Syntrophomonadaceae bacterium
GAAAAGTTCGACTGTCTTTGCCGCCTTTTGGATTTGCATTCCCCGGAAGCTGCTATCGTTTTCGCCAGGACAAAACGGCGGGTAGATGAACTATCCGAAGCCCTGATTAAACGTGGTTATTCGGCAGAAGCACTCCACGGAGATCTTACCCAGCCCAGGCGGGACAGTGTGATGAATAAATTCAAAAAGGGTACAACTGAAATCCTGGTTGCCACTGATGTTGCCGCCCGTGGCTTGGACATAGGATCTGTTACCCACATCTACAACTTTGACATTCCTCAGGATGCAGATAACTACGTGCACCGTATTGGCCGGACCGGCCGCTTGGGAAAACCGGGGATTGCAGCCACTTTTGTTTCTCAACGGGAATTAAATCATCTGGAGCAAATTGAACGCTCCATTAAAAGAAAAATTGTTCGCAAACCGGTTCCGACAATCAGTGAAGCTGTTGAGGGACAACAGCGTTTAACTGCTGAGAAACTGATGCAGCTTATCGAAGAAGATGAGCATTTACAATACAAGGAGATGGCCCGTGAAATTCTTGAAAACACCGATGCCTTGTCCCTGCTGGCAGCTGCATTGAAAATGCTGACGAAAGAACCTGATCAAACTCCGGTGAAAATAACTGTGGAAGAGCCCCGGACAATGAAAAAACCGAAATACGGGACAAAAGGGAGCCGGTCAGGGTCCCGTTACAAGGCGGGAGGCCCTAAAGGCCGGAGCGGAAGCAAAAAAAAATATAAGCATTATTAACTGTTGAGGATTTAAAACAGAAAACCTCAACACACTTAAAAGGAAGGTATCACCATGAACATTTTCCAAAACATTAATTTAAAGCACCCTATCATCCAGGGGGGTATGGCGGTGCGGGTATCAACAGCACCTTTAGCAGGGGCGGTAGCCTGTGCCGGCGGAGTCGGTGTAATCGCCGCCACCGGAATGAGTGTTAACGAATTGCGCCGGGAAATTAAGGAAGCCAGGAAGATTGCCATGAACGGAGTAATCGGCGTAAACGTAATGTATGCCGTTCGTGATTTTGCGGAACTGGTAAAAACCGCCTTGCAGGAAAAAGTTGACCTGGTCATTTCAGGGGCCGGTTTTTCTAAAGATATATTTAGCTGGGGAAAAGAAGCAGGCATACCCATTTTCACTATCGTATCCACTTCACGACTGGCTAAAATTGCTGAAAAATACGGGGCTTCCGCTGTTGTAGCCGAAGGTTCGGAAGCAGGCGGGCATCTGGGCACTGAACGCCCAACCAGAGAAATACTGCCGGAAATCAAGGGGGCTGTAAATATCCCGGTTATTGCCGCCGGAGGCATCACTGACAGCAGTGATATTGAAACAATGATGCATCTCGGCGCCGATGGAGTACAAATGGCTACTCGTTTTGTATTAAGCAAAGAGTGCGCCGTGGCCGAATCCTTCAAAGCACACTATCTTAATGCCAACGAAGAGGATATCGTGATCATCAACAGCCCTGTTGGTTTGCCAGGCCGGGCGATCAGAAATGTCTTCTCAGATTCGCTGGAACGGGGCGAAAGCCCGGATATCAACTGCGATGACTGCCTTAAAGTATGCTCCAGAGAATACTGTATCCTGGAGGCTCTTGAAAACAGCCGCCTGGGCAAAATTGACCAGGGGATAATTTTCTCCGGTCAAAATGTATACAAGATCAAAGAAATATTGACGGTTAAAAAAATATTCGAGAATTTAACCCGATCATTTGCTAATCAGGCTAAGAAATAATTAATTCATGCCTAATTTAACCAACTCGCTTTTGAAGTGCTTTTATAAAACATCCAGCAATTTAACGGGTCAGTTTTCCCGTTACAGCACTTAGGACTTCAACCAGATCCAGGGGAGAAAGGCTGATTTGGATCCCGCGGACTCCGGCACTGATTATAACGAAAGAAAAGTTATAAGCTCTCTGATCAATGTAACAGGAATAGCTGCTTTTCATGCCCAGGGGGGAAACCGCGCCCCTTATATAACCGGTTAACTGCTGGATCTCTTTTAAAGGCGCTAATTCCACCTTTTTATTACCACTGATTTTAGCCAAAGCTTTCAGGTCTAACTCGCTGCCTCCCGGAATAGAGGCTATGACTACCCCGGTTTTATCACCCCGGGCCACAAGAGTTTTAAACACTTGTTCCAAGGGTAATTCAAGCTTTTCTGCAGCATTTCTTGCGCTTAGATCATCCTCATCGACAGGAAATTCTATTAGCCGGTAGTCAACCTTTAAACGATCGAGGATCCTGGCAGCATTAGTCTTTTTCACCTGCAAGCCCCCTGTCGCCTCTATCCTTGTGTTATGTTTCACTTATCCGTGTAGTTCTATAAAATCCTGTCAATCGCATGAGCTGTATTGCTCAAAACTTTTCTTAAAATGATCAGGGTCCGCAGCAGGGATGAATAACCCTACAGCCCGCGCAGAAATTCACTTTTAATTGAACCGGGAGCTTTATCGCTTATAACTTTATTCAGCTCAGCCAGCAAAGAATCTTGCTCCCGGGAAAGAACCGCTTTCAAAGGCAGATAGTTTGAAGCATGGTTGGCCCGAAAAACACAGTTATTTAAAGACAAACCCTCGACCATCATCTTAATTTCCTGAAGCAGTTCCCACGGACTGAGCGGAGCAAGTTTACCTTCCTTGAACCGGCGATAAATAGAAGTTCCGGGTACAGCAATCAGGCTGAGCAAGCCTAAATATTCCGGATCCATTTTATTTAACAGGCGGGCGGTTTCCCGGGCATGTTCTTCAGAGCCTTCAACCCCGGCCAGGCCGTTGATTGCTGTGATCGAAAGTGGTATCTCCGCTTCTTTAGCCCTGGAGGCAGCTTCAGCAATTTCTTCAGGAGTTACCCCTTTTTTCACATCCTGAAGCACCGCAGCACTGCCGCTTTCAATTCCTAAATAGATTATGCCCAGCTTATTGCTTTTTATTGCTTTTAAGTCCGACACCTTTTTCTCGAGCAGATCCTGCGTATTACCATATACAGAAACGCGCTCAAGTTTAGGAAAATTGCGTTCCAGTGACTGCAAGATTTGCAGCAGCTTATCTGTCGGTATGACCAGGGCATTACCGTCAGCCAGGAAAACCCGCCTCGTTTGAGGCAGCAAACGGGAGGTTAAAACAATATCTTTCTCAATTTCGTCCAGTGAACGCACCCGAAACTTCTTTTTCTTATAAATACTGCAAAAGGTGCAGCGGTTATAAGAGCAGCCGATTGTTGCCTGCAAAATAAGGCTTTGTGCTTCGCTGGGCGGTCGATAAACATCCCCTTCATATTTTAGTGGAATCATAAGATCAACCCTTCTATTATTAATATCATTTGTTTACTATTAAATAATTCGCCAGGTCTTGTGAAATTTCCTGCACAAAGGTTACCAGCAAAAACTTATTGCCCCCTGCAGGCAAATTATAGACGAATTAAATTATACCGGGTAATTGCCATTATAATTTAACCTGCTTGCAGCGTTAACTCAAACAGGTTTGATAATTGCCCTGTTTCGATCTGTAACGTATAATAAGTAAAATAGATGGAGGGTTACATTATCCAAGATTTTTTACCAATAAAAAAAGAGGAATTAAATAGCCAGGGCTTTGAACAGCTCGATTTTATTTTAATCAGCGGTGATGCGTATGTTGACCATCCCTCATTCGGTATGGCCATCATTAGCCGGCTTCTTGCAGCGTACGGTTTCAGGGTGGGAGTGATCGCTCAGCCAGACTGGAAGAATGTTCAAGAATTTAAAAAGCTTGGCAAACCACTACTGGGATTTTTAATCACCGCCGGAAATATTGATTCCATGGTTAACCACTATACCGTGGCAAATAAACAGCGTAAAACAGACGCTTATTCTCCCGGGGGGAAAACCGGCTTACGCCCTGACCGGGCAACCACGGTTTATGCCCTTAAAGCCCGGGAAGCTTACCCTGATGTGCCCATAATCCTGGGTGGTATTGAAGCAAGCCTGCGCCGGCTTGCCCACTATGACTACTGGGACGACCGGTTGCGTCCCTCGATTCTTCTTGAAGCACAGGCTGATCTTTTGATTTACGGAATGGGAGAAAAACCGGTTGTTGAGGTAGCCGAAGCCCTGCAAAGCGGCTTGTCTATCGGCGATATCACTTATGTCCGGGGTACTGTTTACTGCTCAAAACAGATCGGTGATCCTGAGGACACGAAAATCCTGCCTTCCTTTAACGAGGTCAAGGTTTCAAAAAAAATGTTTGCAAAAAGCTTTTTGACCCAGCACCGGAATACCGAAGCGCCCAACGCAAAAATACTGGCTGAGCCCTATGCGAATACTTACGTCATTCAAAATCCCCCTGCCGATTCACTGTCCACTGCAGAAATGGATATGATCTACCGCCTACCATTCGCCAGAACATATCATCCGGTTTATGATAAAGCAGGAGGTATACCGGCCATAAGCGAAGTTAAATTCAGTTTGGTAAGCAGCCGGGGCTGTTTCGGAGCCTGCAGCTTCTGCGCCCTTCACTTCCACCAGGGCAGGTCGGTTCAATCAAGAAGCATCGATGCTATTGTCGAGGAGGCAAATATAATAACTGCTGATCCAGATTTCAAGGGTTACATCCACGATGTAGGCGGACCGACAGCAAATTTCCGGCAAAAAGCCTGTCATAAACAGGAAAATAAGGGTACATGCTTGGACAAATATTGCCTTTTTCCGAAAGCCTGTCCCAACTTAAGAGTAGACCATAGCGAATACCTTGAACTTTTACGCCGGTTGCGGGGCCTGGAAGGAGTTAAAAAAGTTTTTATCCGCTCCGGCATCCGCCATGATTATCTCCTCTATGATCAAGAAAACCAGTTTTTTGAAGAACTATGTAAACACCATATCAGCGGCCAACTAAAGATAGCTCCCGAACATGTCGCTCCGCCGGTCCTGGAAAAGATGAAAAAGCCGGATAAAAAAGTTTACCTTGATTTTAAAAAAAAGTTTAAAAGACTTAACCAAAATTTAGGCAAGGCACAGTTCCTGGTACCTTACTTTATGTCCAGTCATCCCGGTTCAGATCTCAATGCGGCTGTAGAACTGGCCTGTTTTATAAACAGGTACGAACATCTACCGCAGCAAGTTCAGGATTTTTACCCCACCCCGGGCACCCTTTCTACCTGCATGTTTTATACTGAGCTGGATCCGCATACAATGCAAAAAATATACGTGCCTAAATCGCCGCATGAAAAAGCAATGCAAAGAGCCCTGATTCAATTTAAAAATCCGAAGAACTTCCGGCTGGTTTATGAAGCGCTGCAAAAAACCGGACGGACAGATTTGATCGGTTACGAAAAGAAATGCCTGCTCAGGCCCCGCCGCAAAACAAAAGTAAGATTAAACAAACTAAAGAAAAAGAAGTAATTGGAGGCTGACATGTTCACACTGTCAGGCAAGTATAATTTACAAAAAAACATCTTGCGCTATTTGGCGCTTATTGGCGGCTTTTTTATTATTGCCAACGGTATTGTCTGCACCATTCAAGCTAACCTGGGGGTTAATCCCTGGGATGTCCTGCATATTGGTTTGTCTTACCAGACCGGCTTAAGCATAGGACGTGTTATGCAAAGTGTTGGTTTATTGTTGATTGGATTAAGCTATATTCTAAAAGTCAGGCTCTACATAGGCACCTTGTTGAATATGATTTTCCTGGGGCTTTTTGTGGACCTGGTCCTTTACATTAATTATATACCCGCACCAAACATTTTAGGGCTAAGGATATTAATCTTCATCTCGGGAGTGGCACTGTTCGGCATGGGGTGTGCTATATATATAAGCGCTAACCTTGGAGCCGGTCCCCGGGACAGCCTGATGTTAGCACTGGGAAAATTGTTACCTTTCAGGCTGGGGACAGTCAGGACCTTTATCGAAGTGACAGTAACCCTGATCGGTTACCTGCTCGGTGGGCCTCTTGGCCTTGGCACCGTTATCTTCGCCCTTACAGTAGGTATTTTCATGGACATAGGGTTTGCATTGGTCAGAATATTTAAAAATACACGGATTTACAAAGCTTTTATGCCTGAGCAGCTACAATACAGCACCGTTAAACAATTATGACCAGGCGATTTTTAATAAATTGATCTTTTTTGCAATATTTTAGATATAACCGGCAGGAAGATAAAAATGTAACACAAAGAGATGCAGTGGCAGGCAAATGACAGCTTTTCACTTTTTGCACTCCGTGTTCGTTCAAAGTAAAAACCGCATAGCGATGACAAAATTTTTACCTGCTATAATCCCCCGGTTACCGGGCAGCGTGTAGTTTATAACTTATCACCGGTAGTGGAAAGCCTTTTTTTATTGTGTTTACATTTATTTCAGGCTTAACCGGGTCATCAGTCATGCTAAATTCCAACTCGCTATATTCTCCCTGGCGGTAATTAAAACTAACGCCGTCATCTAAATATAGTCGGTAATAACCCTCTTTTCCCCCATAGCAGTGCATGGTTAGCCCTGTTTTAATACGCCCGGTATTGTCCGGGTTTTTTAAATGATCATGTGGAATTATTGTTCCAGCCTTAATATAGAGGGGCAGCACTTCAAGTGGGGCTTTACAGGTATAATATTTGCTGCCGTGATAAATATCACCTGTCCAGTAGTCATGCCACAGCCCTTCAGGCAGATAAATCAGGCGGTGATCCATACCTGGCCTGAGTACCGGACAGACCATAATCCCTTCACCCAGTAAGAACTGATCGTTAATATTATAGGTATTGAGGTCCTCCTGGTGATGATAAAACAGGGGACGCACCGCCGGCACACCGGTCAGTGCACTTACCCGCATCAGGTTATAATAGTGTGTCAGTAATTGATAGCGTAACCGGATATATTTACGGGTAACCTCAAGGACTGCCGGCGAGTATTCCCATGGTTCCTGGCGTGCAGTACCGGTTTCACTGTGGTTGCGAAAATAAGGGATAAATGCTCCCAGCTGGGTCCAGCGCACCAGCAGTTCCCCGCTGCAATCTCCCCGGTAACCACCTACATCTGCTCCAACAAAAGAATAACCGCTTAAACCCAGGTTCAGGATCATGGGTATACTGCTTTCCAGATGTTCCCACGTGCTGGAATTATCCCCGGTCCAAAGGGCGCTGTAGCGCTGGCTGCCGGCAAAAGCAGCCCGGGTTAGAATAAAGGCCCTTTTTTCAGGCTGGTACTTTTCCAACCCTTCCAGGGTGGCCTGGGTTTGTAACAACCCATAGATATTATGTGCTTCACTGTGGGGAATTTTTTTACCATCATCATCAAGGTGTACTGTTTCATCAGGCAGTGTGCCTTCTTCTTCGTTAAAATTAGAGGGTTCATTCATGTCGTTCCAGATCCCTTCAACTCCGCATTCTAATAGTTCCCTGTGAAAGCCGGCCCACCATTTCCGCACCTCGCTGCGCCTAAAATCAGGAAAGGCCGCAGGCTTGGGCCATACTTCCCCCTGGTATATTTGTCCCTGCAAATCCTTAACATAATATCCCCTTTCTTTACCTTCTTCATAAACCCGGTAATTTTCTTCAACTTTTACTCCAGGATTAACAATAACGACCACGGAAAAACCCTTTTCTTTAAGCTGTTCCAGCACTTTTTTAAAATCCCTGAACCGCTCTTTATTGATGGTGAAAACTTTATAAGCTTCCATATAGGCAAGATCAAGATATAAAACATCACAGGGTATTTGATATTTGCGCAGGCTTTCAGCCACTGAAAGCAATTCTTCCTGATCTTCATAGCTGTAGCGGCTTTGGTGGTAGCCCAGGAAATTTTTCCGGGGTAGGGGAGGTGTCCCGGTAAGCAGGCCGTATGCAGTAACCACATCAGAAACAGAAGGGCCGTATATAAAATAATAATCGAGATGGCCTCCATGCGCCTGAAAACTGATCACTTCCTGATCAGTTTTGGCAAAATCAAATTCTGTGCGATAGCTGTTATCAAAAAATACTCCGTAAGCATTCCCGGGGGCGGCCCCGATATAAAAGGGAATCGAGGTATGCATATTCTGAACCAGCGGATTGTGGATTGAGTGATGCAAAAGGACATCAGAGTTGTAATTGATTGTAGCAGTACCCAGCTGGTTAATCCAGGTGTATTTTTCCCCGTTACCGTAAACGCCTTTTTCCCAGGTTCTCTTCTTTATAATACTGATTTTTTTCGTATCTAGGGTTAAATCCTCGCTGATAACATTTCCATCCCGGTCTGAAATTTTTACAGCCAGGGTTTCTTTATCAACTTCTATTTTCAAATCATCCGTATAAAGAACTCCATTCTCCAGGCAAACATCCCTTGCAACTGGCCTTGCAACCACTGCTACTGTGGGCGAAGGCTCTTTTTGATTTTCACTGTAGGCAAACCTGACAATCCGATCACCATAAAACTTAATATGTAAATATCCCCGGGGACCCTTTACCTTGCATCCTGTAGTTTTTTGCTCCATGAATTTTGCTGCTCCTTTCATGTCTGCTTTTTCCCTACGCTTAAAGAATCTACTCAAACACCAAATTAACCATGTTAAGAAAATTTTTAAGCTGCAAGGGCTCTACACATATTTTTAAAATACTGAATGAGTGAATTAACTGCAGTATTATAAAAAGCAATTAGTAGTTTGTCAAAGCTTTTTACTACTAAATCTTTATAAATATTTAAATCATGATCAGGTAATGCTTAAACCGCCGGCAAAACCGCATAGGTATCTTTTAGATAATCGGCTTGGAATTATTCGAACAAGTGCGGCAGACGCTTTCGAAAAACCGCTATATCAGTTAGCTCGTTATTAACCGCGATAGTTAGACTTTTCTTTCTGATCCTTTTTTTAAGAAGCAGGTATTTACTGTCAAGCTTTTTTTACTATACCATAGTTTTCTTTCAAGTTAAAAGCATTAGTTTCTTTATTAATTGTTTTTGCCCTCATAAAATGTTAATATAAAATAGATTAATGACGGTAATATATGGAACATAACCCTTATTCACAACATTTATTCTGGAGGTGTATTTATTGACTAAGCAGATTGACACAATGGACGGTAACACAGCCGCTTCGTATATTGCTTATGCCTTAAGCGATGTCGCGGCAATCTATCCTATCACGCCGTCATCCCCAATGGCTGAGATATGCGATGAATGGGCTGCTTACGGCCGTAATAACATTTTCGGCCAAACCTTAAAGGTTTCCACCATGCAGTCTGAAGCAGGAGCGGCAGGAGCAGTACATGGTTCTCTGGTTAACGGAGCGCTGACCACAACATTTACCGCTTCCCAGGGATTACTGCTGAAAATCCCCAACATGTATAAAATATCCGGAGAGCTTCTGCCTTCGGTATTTCACGTTTCAGCCAGAGCCCTCTCCACCCATGCTTTATCTATTTTCGGTGATCATTCCGACGTAATGGCAGCTCGGCAGACCGGGTTCGCGATGGTTGCTTCTTCATCTATCCAGGAAGTAATCGACCTGGCCCTGGTTTCCCACTTGAGCACATTAAAAACAAGGGTGCCGTTTCTGCACTTTTTTGACGGCTTCCGGACCTCACACGAAGTCCAAAAAGTAGAGTTAATCGACTACGAAGATATTAAAAAAATTGTCGACTGGGACGCAATCAAGGCTTTCCGTGAACGTGCCCTGAGCCCGGAAAAGCCGCACCAGCGAGGAACCGCACAAAATCCGGATATCTACTTTCAAAACAGAGAAGCTGCAAATCTCTACTACACGGAAACCCCGGAAAAAGTAGCCTCAGTAATGGACCAGGTGTTTGAACTTACCGGACGCCGTTATCACCTGTTCGATTACTGTGGAGCCCAGGATGCCGAAGCGGTGATTGTCTGCATGGGTTCGGCCTGCGATACTGTTGAAGAAACGGTCAATTACCTGAACAAGCACGGAGAAAAAGTAGGGCTGATCAAGGTTCGACTTTACCGGCCATTTTCCAGCAAACACTTCTTAGCTGCACTGCCTTCCAGCTGCAAAAAAATTGCAGTTTTAGACCGGACAAAAGAACCGGGCTCCCTGGGCGAACCTCTTTACCAGGATGTATGCACCGCCCTGATGGAAGCAAATCAGGCTCCGTTAGTTATCGGCGGACGCTATGGACTCGGTTCTAAAGAGTTCAACCCCTGCATGGCCAAGGGTGTTTTTGACAACCTTAATTCCGCAAAACCCAAAAACCATTTTACGGTCGGAATTACTGACGATGTAACGCACACTTCTATCGAAGTCCCAAGCTGCCTCTACACCTCTCCGGAAGGAACTCACAGGGCCAAATTTTTCGGCCTTGGAGCAGACGGCACAGTTGGGGCGAATAAAAACAGTATCATCATCATTGGCAACAATACCGACCAATATGCCCAGGGATATTTCGTCTATGATTCGAAAAAATCAGGTGGAATTACTGTTTCCCATCTCCGCTTTGGGCATGAACCGATCAAATCGACCTATATGATTGACCAGGCCGATTTTGTCGCCTGTCACAATCCTTCATTTGTTACCCGTTACGATGTCCTGGAAGGAATCAGGGAAAACGGTGTATTCTTGCTCAATTCCAGCTGGAACCTCGAAGAAATGGAAGAAAATCTACCCGCAGAAATGAAAAAAACAATAGCCCAAAAAAAGCTTAAATTCTATAACATAGACGCTTTTAAAATTGCCGGCGAACTGGGCCTGGGCGGGCGGATTAACATCATTATGCAGGCTGCTTTCTTTAAACTGTCAGAAGTGATTGACCCTGACTTGGCCTTAAAAGAAATTGAAAAGATGATCGAAAAAACATATGGCAAAAAAGGCGCCGATGTCGTAGAGATGAATGTCAATGCCATCTATAAGGCATTGGAAGCTATAGAAGAAGTAAACTATCCCGAAAGTTGGGCTGATGCCACCACAGGCGCTACGTTTGAACCTGAAGAAGCGCCACAGTATGTCTGTGATACTATTTACCCGATGATTGAGCTTAAAGGTGACAACCTGCCGGTCAGCGCATTCAACCCTGACGGTACTGTCCCCACAGGGACTACCCGCTACGAGAAAAGAGGGATTGCCATCAAGGTTCCGGTCTGGCTGCCGGAGAATTGCATTCAGTGCAACCAGTGTTCCTTTGTCTGCCCCCATGCAGTAATCAGGCCTTACCTGGCCCGCCCGGAAGATTTAGACGGGGCTCCGGATAGCTTTACCACAATAGAAGGTAAAGCCAAAGACATCAAGGGATTGCAATACCGGATTCAACTATCACCCCTTGACTGTACAGGCTGCGGCAACTGCGTCGATATCTGCCCGGCGAAGGAAAAAGCGCTGGAAATGAGACCCCTGGAAGAAAATGTCGATGCTGAAGATGCCAAGTTCCGCTTTGCTGAAAGCTTGCCTGAACCGGATGTGGATATTTCCCCGAACACGGTCCGCGGCAGTCAGTACCGCAAACCGCTATTTGAGTATTCCGGAGCCTGCGCCGGCTGCGGAGAAACCCCCTATGTCAAGGTAGTAACGCAATTATTTGGTAACCGCATGGTTATCGCCAATGCTACCGGATGTTCTTCTATTTATGGCGGTAACGCGCCAACAGTCCCCTATACTGTTGACAGCAACGGCCGCGGCCCGGCCTGGGCCAGTTCACTTTTTGAAGACAACGCCGAATTCGGTTATGGCTACTCGCTGGGCATAAATCAACAACGATTAAAACTTATCGATTCGGTCAACCAGGTATTGCAAACCGATATATCCACCCCGTTCAAAGAAGCCCTGAATAATTGGCTAGAGGTTAAAGACCAGGGCGATCCGTCTTTAGAAGCGGCCGATCAGGTTCGCGAACTGCTGGAAGCAGAAAAACCGCAGTCCGATAATATAGAACTGTTAAACGAAATCCGGGATAAATCCGGCCTTCTTCCAAAACGTTCAATTTGGATTATCGGCGGAGACGGCTGGGCTTACGATATCGGCTTTGGCGGTCTCGATCACGTGATCGCTACCGGAGCCGATGTGAACATACTGGTTCTTGATACCGAGGTTTACTCCAACACCGGCGGGCAGTCTTCAAAATCGACCCCGACTGCAGCAATTGCCAAGTTTGCTGCAGCCGGCAAGGAAATGCGTAAAAAAGATCTCGGCTTGATGGCCGTAACCTACGGCTATGTATACGTGGCCATGGTCTCGATGGGCGCCAATCAGGGCCAGTTCCTCAAAGCAGCTATTGAAGCTGAGGCATACCCGGGGCCATCGATTATAATCGCTTATTCACCCTGTATTGGCCACGGGATCGATATGAGTAAGAGCCAGCGGGAAGGAAAGTTGGCCGTTGAATCCGGTTACTGGCCGCTTTATCGTTACAACCCAATGCTGGCCAGGGAAGGCAAAAACCCGTTCATTCTTGATTCCAAGGAACCGAAAGAAGACCTGCGAACATTTATGATGAATGAAGTACGTTTCCGCTCATTGCAAAAAGAGTTTCCGGAGCGGGCTGAGGAACTGTTTGAAAAAGCTGAGAAAGGGGCCAAGGAAAAACTGGAGATGTACAGACAAATGGCCCGGATCCAGGCGGACTCTGAGAATTAATTGAACCCTTTCCTTTAAAAAGCACATGATAAAGGGGCTCCCTAACAGCGGCAAAGGGGGAGCCCCTTTTTATAAAAGGCTTATTGTATTTTCTTTGTTGGTAAAACTATATAAATTTTTTTAGCGCTACTATAGTTCATTGTAAACCCCGGTAGAGCTTGCCTGCATAAATCTTATTTATTAAGTCCATCAAGCCTTTAATACAAGATAGGCAATTAACTGCCTATAAATGGCATTTTTGTTTGTGAGATTATTGTTTTAAAAATCTTATTGTTTTGTTCAAGCAAGTATATATTGTCCTTTTTTCACAGCATGGTTTTTTCAAAAGTGTTGCCGAACTGGCAAACCTTGTCAATTATTTATTAAAGCTCTGCTTTTCAGGCTCAATCATTATTTCCTCCCTGCTCAGGCGCGGACGGGGAGGAGGCGAATGTGCGGGATAACCAATGGGCAGGAGGGCGATCACCTCGATCTCCCCAGGTAGTCCCAGCGCTTCATGCAGTTTTCGGGCATCGAATAAACGGACCCAGCAGCTGCCCAAACCCAGTGCTGTAGCCTGTAAAACCATATGTTCAACTGCGATGCCCAGATCAAGATAAGCAGAAGAAGGGGTAACTACATCTTCCACCCTTTCAGGCATTTTTCTGTGGGATAAAAAGCCGGCCACCTCTTCGCTTACCACATTCGCTTCAACCAGTTGCTGCAACCTATTTTTCACCAGGCCGCGGGTAAATGAATTACGGTCAAAACAGCATACAAAAACAACTGGTGCCTCCAGGACAAAAGGCTGGGGCACAATACCGGCAATTTTATCCTTATCTTTTTTACTGTCAAGCAGAACAAAACGCCATGGCTGGCGATTCGTTCCGGAAGGAGCCAACCTGGCTGCTTCAATCATCTGTTCCAAATAATCAGCGGGAACAGGGCGTGAATCAAACTTTCTGATGCTGCGCCGGTTTCGAATCACTTCCTGACAGCTTAAACTCACGAGGTTTTCACCACTTTCGCTTACTTTTATCATGCTTACCAAACCACTTTGCCAGAACGCCCGCCTTCTTTTCGAAGTTAACACCTTCCAGGACTTTCTGGGCTGTTTGATAGCCTCGCTCGAGTAATTGATCAGCTTTACTGGTGTCAAAAAAAGCTACATCAGCCACATTGGGCTCAATAAGCATATCGGCAAATTCTTGAGACTGCAAATCACGATGGCGGCGAATAATATCAAAAGACTGGATTAATACTTCAAATATATTGGCCGGTTCTTGATCCAGCGGCCTCTGCGCAGCAACATTAACCCCAATAATATAGTCGATGGACCACCTGTCCTTAATGAGTGCTGTCGGCAGGTTGTCAAGCAAGCCTCCGTCAACAAGCAATTGATCATTCCACTTAACCGGGGTGAAAATACCGGGTATAGCACAGCTGGCATGAACAGCATCAGCAACCGGGCCCTTATCAATAATCACTTGTTCACCGCTTAATAAATCGACTGCGTTAACTATAAGCGGAATCTTCAGTTCTCTAAAAGATACCGGGCCAAGGTGTTCCTGGATTATACTTAACAACTGCGATGAATTAATTAAACCCATCCGGGGAAGAGTGGGTTTAAAAATGTTCCTCCACGTCATAGTCAAAGCAATATCCTTAATTTCTTCCACACTCATACCGGAACAGTAAAAAGCGCCGACAATGCTTCCCGCACTGGTTCCAGCCAGGCAATACGGTTTAACATTGCGTTCTTCCAGGTATTTTAGCACCCCGATATGAGCAATACCTCTGGCTGCGCCACCGCTTAAAGCCAAACCAATCCGCACCGTTGCCACCCCCTTTAAAATTACAGGAAACCCGGGATGCCTCATGTTATAAAACGGAACCTGCAAGCACCGATAAAAATCAACCAAAATGCTATTGAACTGATTGCCATCGAATTATCTATAGTTTTATGTTCTTGAGTTCATATTGTTGATAATTCGTAAGCCTTCCAGGGTCAGAAGCGGATTGACCTCTTTTATAGTATCAGATTCACGGGCAATCAGGGAAGCAAAGCCGCCGGTGGCAATAACCAGAGGATCGCTGTTGAATTCTTTCCACATTCGGCGAACAATACCGTCAACCTGACCGACAAAACCGAAAACTATTCCCGATTGCATGCTGGCAATAGTGTCTTTGCCGATAACCCGACCAGGTCTTATTATTTCCACCCGGGGCAGTTTGGCTGCTCTTTCAAACAGCGCTTCCAACGATATGCCAATACCGGGGGCAATTACACCACCCAGGTAATCACCTGATTCTGAAACAGCACAAAATGTTGTCGCTGTTCCAAAGTCAACTATAATCAGCGGGCCCCCGTACAAGTTATATGCTGCAACGGCGTTAACAATACGATCGGCTCCCACTTCACGGGGATTATCTGTTACAATGTTTAAACCGGTTTTAATTCCGGGCCCGATAACCATGGGATCGACTTCAAAATACTTAGTCGACATTCGCTGCAAAGAATACATCAGGGGAGGAACAACAGTTGATATGGCAATTGCATCGATATCTTTTATACCAATATGGCTGTTATGAAGAAGGTTTTTAACAATCATGCCCAACTCATCTTCGGTGCTATCTTCCCGGGTGGGAAGACGCCAATAGACTATAATTTCATTATCACGGTAAACACCAAGCATGATGTGCGTATTGCCAACGTCAATTGCCAAAAACATTTTTTCACCCCGGTTAACAATTATTTCTGCTATAATGGAAAAGTTGAGCACCTACACTATAGCAGATTAGAATAGGTTTGAAAAGAAAATGCTGCTGTCATTTTTAACGTAACGAGCCGGTGGACCGGTTTTGTTTATTAAAGGAAATTCACTCATCATGTCGAAATATAGTCGTCAAATCAAAATAAATTAAGGACTATGACATCGAGACTAACCTGAGGAGGAACTATTTTGCTTCTAAAAAAAATATCCGGCAAGAATTATTTTGTCGCTTTATTAATACTGCTCGGAATTACGATAGTGCTGCTTTCTTCAATTTTTATCTTAACAGCAGTTATGCCCGATACTTTAGGAAACAGGCCGCATGATTATTCAATCAGCAATATATGTGAATTTGAGCCATGGTTTTTTGAAATTGACGGGTTAAGAATTTATTTTCCCGGGGGCGGAATTATTGCTACTGTTAATGAAACCGACATTAACAGAAGTATTATGCTTCTGGGTGAAGGTATATTTGAGCACAATGAACGAACGTTAGATGAAAATTCAGCAGGCGGCCTCTTCATGGTTATCGAACATGAGCAATTTGAACAAATAAGAGGAGATAATTTATTCGTTCCGGTAGAAAACCGACACCAACTTAACTTTGTGTCTGAGGTTTTTGAACAACAAGAAGGTATACCGACTATCTGGGAAAGCAAGATGCCGATTTCCTTCCAATCCCAGGATGATTTAGTTTACTTTTACTTTATCTCACCGGAAGGAAAGCCATTACTTCCCCCGGAGGCGAATTATACATTAATTGATATATTCGGTTCGGCCTTGATTTATAGCCTGTTTTTTCTAATTATAATTATATTACTGACGGTTTTTACGTTGGATCACCGCTATTCACATTATTGGGTTCATTTAGCGAAGAACCCTCCGGGCTTCTTTAGCCTGGGTATCGTTCCGATCATCGCCGGCCTGTTTGTTACCAATGAGATTGTTACAACTCTAAACCAGTGGCCTGATTATTATCTGGTTTTCGGTTATGTGGCAGTAATTATTGCCCTAACTATTTTATCAAGATATGATAAGATAGATTACCTGGATCTCGGCTTACGCTGGGATATGATTAAACATGGATATATTCTGGCAATTTTCTCTGCCGGGCTGATTATTATAGCCATAAAAGGTTTGCCAGAGGAATTAAATATTGGTGGTATCGGCACATTGATTCATTTTTCGCTGTTTTTTTTACTGATCGGACTGCCCCGGGAAATGATCTGGAGAGGTTATATCCAGGCCTTTCTTAGCCGGCAGCTGGGTCCGAATTGGGGCCTTTTCTTGATGATATTACTAGTGGCCATCACCCGCTATATTTTTATCCTGGCCACGGAACCATGGATGATTGCTTACCCCTATACTTACCTGGAAATAGCTGTTCTGGCACCAGGCACGGCTGCTGTACTCGGTTTTCTTTTTCTGCGTACGGAAAATATATTCGCCTGTGCACTTTTGCACAGCTTACTAATCGTTTTGCCCGGTATAATCCAATACTAGTTGAAAGGCGGTAAAAAATGTGGATAATGAGAAAATTGCCCGGGGAATAGAAATGATCCTGGAAGCAATAGGCGAAGATTTATCACGGGAGGGTTTACAGGGTACACCTCAGCGCGTAGCGAATATGTACAGCGAGCTTTTCAGTGGTTTAGACAAAGATCCACGTTCTGCCTTACAAACCTGTTTTGTGGAAGACGGCCATGATGAAATAGTACTGGTAAAAGATGTTTCATTTTATTCAATGTGTGAACACCACCTGCTGCCATTTTACGGCAAAGCGCATGTTGCTTACGTTCCCGGAGGCGGAAGAATAGTCGGTTTAAGTAAGCTGGTCCGGGTTATTGAAATAGTATCAAGACGCCCACAATTGCAGGAACGCTTAACCACCAAGGTGGCCGATATTATAACCGAAGAACTTAAGCCAAAAGGGGTCGTTGTAGTTGTCGAAGCCGAGCACTTGTGTATGAGTATCCGCGGTGTCGGCAAACCGGGAGCTGTCACCGTTACTTCTGCAGTTCGCGGCCTTTTCAGAACTAACCCAAGTTCACGTATCGAAGCATTTAGCCTGATAAAAGGAAAAGCTTAAACAGCAGCCTGGAGCTACAAATGGAACGATGTAACAAAATAATTTTAAACTGTGATTATCAATCATATCTGCAAAAAACCAGGGATGAAGAGGACATACGGCCTTTTTGTCATCATCATTTCGAGCACCTGCTGGCAGTGGCGCGATTAACCTACATATTATTGCTCGAGGAAGGCTCTCCGTTTATTTCCAGGGAAATTGCTTACGGGGCGGGCCTGCTGCATGACATCGGACGCTGGCTTGAATATCGAGATAAGCAGGATCATGCCGAAGCCGGCGCAAAATTAGCTGAACCGATATTAAAAGAAGCTGGATATACCGTTTCGGAACGCATTTTGATCCAGAAAGCAATTGCTCAACACCGCGATAATAATGATCAGGGAATGCATCGTTCTCCCTTAAGCAAAGCACTTAGTAAAGCAGACAGCTTATCACGTCTTTGCTTCCTTTGTGATGCAAGCGAAAACTGTAATAAGTTTGAGCAGCAACCACATAAAGGGAGGTTGTGTTATTGACAAAAGAACTGCGTCTTGGGAACACAGTCTTACCCCTTGGTAAAAAAACATTGATCATGGGTATACTTAATATAACGCCCGATTCATTCTCAGACGGAGGGCAGTTTTATCATTATGATAAAGCCCTGCAGCAGGCTCACAAAATATCCGAAGAAGGCGCTGATATCCTTGATATCGGAGGAGAATCTACCCGGCCCGGAGCAGCGCCGATTTCAGCTGAAGAAGAGTTAAAAAGGGTAATTCCGGTAATAAAAGCCCTTAAAAACGAGCACTCTTACAAATTGCCGCTGTCCATTGACACCTATAAAGCTGTAGTTGCAGAAGAAGCCCTTAACAATGGGGTTGAAATGATTAACGACGTCTGGGGGCTAAAAGCTGACAGGGAGCTAGGGCCGGTAGCCGCAAAATACAAGGTCCCAATTTGCTTAATGCATAACCGCACTAGCACTGATTATAAAAAACTTATTTCAGATATTATCGCCGAACTACAGGAATCGATCGCGCTGGCCAAACAATCAGGAATAGAAGATAAGCAGATTATCATCGATCCGGGAATTGGTTTTGGAAAAGACTTACAACAAAACCTGGATGTTATGTATCATCTTCGTGAATTCTGCAACCTGGGTTACCCCCTATTACTTGGCACTTCCCGCAAGTCAATGATCGGAAAAACCCTTGATCTGCCTTCGGAAAACCGCATTGAAGGAACCGCTGCCACAATTGCTTACGGCATAAGTGCAGGTGCCGATATTGTCCGGGTTCACGATGTGCTGCAAATGCGTCGTGTCACTAACATGACTGATGCCATGGTCCGGAGGTGAAGTTATAATGGACCGCATCATTGTCAATGAAATTGTTTGCTATGCCTATCACGGAGTCCTGCCGGAAGAAAATACATTAGGCCAGGAATTCCGGGTCAGTATTGAACTGGGTATTGATCTTTCCGGGCACAAAAATGATCAAATCGATCAAGTAACAGATTACCGGCAAGCAATAGCAATTGTAGAAGAAATAATGTATGAAAAACCCTGCAGGCTTTTAGAAACACTGGCTTGCACAATTGCCGATAAGCTCCTACAAATACCTGAAGTACTGGAAACCACAGTTGAAATTAGCAAGCCACACCCGCCAATACCGCGGGTTAGCGGAGGCATAAGCGTAGTGATCAACAAAAGAAAATAATTAAACAAAGAATGATTACCTCATAAAGGATCAAGAGTGGTTTTTTCATTACACAGAAAGTGAGATATAATGAAAACAGCTTATATCGGATTAGGTTCTAACCTCGGTGAACGCTTGCTTAATTTAAAAAAATCGCTTGAACTCATATTCGAAGAACCTGGGTTGTATTTTAAATCATGTTCCAACGTATATGAAACTGAGCCGGTAGGAGGGCCATACCAGGGTCCTTTTCTTAATGCCTGCATGTCAGTTAAAACAAGCCTGGCTCCTACCCTGCTGCTGCAAAAAATGCTAGCTGTTGAAGAAAAGATGAAACGGGTAAGAAAAGAAAAGTGGGGGCCTCGCATAATCGATCTGGACCTGCTTATTTATGAAGGAATTAATATGAATACACCGGTTCTCCAACTTCCTCATCCCCGTCTTACCGAAAGAGTTTTTGTTTTAATTCCACTGGCAGACATTGCCCCGGATTTATTTTTACCGGGTAAAGGTAATACTGTTCAAAGTATCCTGGCCAACCGGAAAGGAAAAACAGCCGTTACTTTTTACTGTTCGCATAACTGGTGCACCTTCGATACCTAAACTGGACAAGCCAGCTGCATAAAATGAACTTTAAATTAACCGCTTACAAACACCGCGATTATCACATCATGATTTCCACTATCGCTTAAAATAAGGCTGTCCGAGTTTGCGCATGATTTCCCGCTTAAAAACCAAAAATAACCCTGTTTACCGTCAAACCCTTTAAGGGGACATATTAACATAAACAAGACGCCGTTTTAAATGATAAAATGAACAACGGCGTCTTGCTTAATCATATCTACTCTTTATGCTTTCAGCTGCAGGCTGAAAACAGAAAACGTTTTAGAATAATCCTTCCACTTTTCCGGTTTCCACATCGACGTCAACTTTGCGGTATGCCGGGCTGGCGGCAGTGCCGGGCATCAAGGAAATTGCGCCGGCAACCGGAACTACAAAGTCTGCCCCGCCATAGGTGAGAATATCACGTACTTTAAGGTTCCAGCCAGTCGGAACACCTTTGAGCATCGGATCATCACTGAGGCTGAGATGTGTTTTGACCATGCAGGTACCCATCTTCTGTATCTTGGGATCATTTTCCATTTTCTTGGCCTTTTCCAGTGCTTCCGGTGAATATTCGACACCGTCAGCGCCGTAAACTTCCCTGGCGATAAGTTCGATGCGCTTGCGCAGCGGAGTTTCCAATTCATAAAGATATTTAAAATCGCTTGGCTCATCGCAGGCTTCGATAACAGCTTCGCCAAATTCTTTTGCTCCGTCACCACCGTACTGCCAGTGTTTGGAAAGCGCAACTTTTGCCCCCGCTTCTTCGGCAAGGCGGCGGACAGCTTTAACTTCATTGTCAGTATCGGTGTAGAAATGGTTAATGCAGACAACCGGGCTGATACCGGCTTTTTTAATAGTGTTAATGTGGTGAATTAAATTTTCACAGCCTTTTTCCACCCATTCGACATTTTCCTGGCCATAGGCCGGATCAAGCGGCTGGCCGGGTTTTGGCAGCGGCGCGCCACCATGGCACTTCAGAGCGCGGATAGTAGCCACGAGAACAGCACAATCCGGGACCAGGCCTGACATGCGGCACTTCAAGTTCCAGAATTTCTCAAATCCGATATCAGCAGCGAAACCGGATTCAGTGATCACATAATCGCTGAGCTTAAGGGCAACACGGTCTGCAACAATAGAAGACTGGCCGATGGCAATATTGGCAAACGGACCGGCATGAACAAATGTAGGCTGCCCTTCCAGGGTTTGCATTAAGTTGGGATTGATCGCCTCCACCATCCAGGCGGTCATAGCACCGGCTACGTCAAGATCCTCGGTAGTAACCGGATTACCTTTTTTATCATAAGCCACCACGATCTTACCCATACGCTCACGCATATCTTTCAAGTCGTTGGCTACAGCCAAAATTGCCATAACTTCAGAAGATACGGCAATATTAAATCCGGAATTCATCATGAACCCGTCTCTTTTGCTACCCAGCCCGATAATAATATTGCGCAGTGCCTGAGCACAAAAGTCAAGAATCCAGTTCATTGGCACGTTGCGCGGATCGATATTCAGCCGCTTCAGTCCGCCACGCTCCAGGAATGCATCACTGGAATTAAACTCGTGTTGAAGGCGGGAAGTTACCGCTACCATTGCCAGGTTGTGGGCATTCATAATTGCATTGATATCACCGGTTAAACCCAGAGAAAACGGGGTCAATGGAATACACTGCGCCAATCCCCCACCGGCAGCGGAACCCTTGACATTCATGGTCGGGCCGCCGGAAGGCTGGCGGATGGTGGCAAGAACATCTTTACCCAGTTTGCCCATTCCCTGGGTCAAACCCATTGTTGATGTTGATTTTCCTTCTCCCAGGGGGGTAGGAGTAATCGCAGTAACATCAATATACTTTCCATTAGGCACATCTTTTTTTCTTTCCAGTACTTTCTTGTAGTCTACTTTTGCCACATAGTGGCCGTGGGGCAAGAGTTCTTCTTGATCCAGTTTAAGCTCTTCTCCCAACTGGTAGACTTTTTTCATGTTCGCTTCAGCAGCTTCAGCAATTTCCCAGTCAGCATGTTTTGTTGGATCTAACGGCATTAATACAACCTCCTTGATATTTTAATTATCCTTTCATCTTCTACGCATGTACGCAGACAATTATAGTAATTCAACATCAAAATTCGGATTCCTGCAGTGGTGTTAAACATTTCACATATTTTTCTGCAGCGCTGTATTTTAACATACAGTTACTTATAAAGCAGTATTTAAAATAATCACCCATAAAGCGTAGGGCTGGTAACATGCAAAACAGACAAGGTTGAATCCTGCCTTTTAGATTCAGTCCTTAAAATAGTTATCCCCACTGACTAACGATAAGAATACTGATTATGTATCAAGATCTCTTACTGCCGGAATCTTACAGAGGGATTCTGCTTTTAAAACAGCTCTTTCCACGGCAGCTGCCACCGCTTCCGCTGCCATAAGTCCGATCAGGTCTACATTTTCGGTTATATCACCTTTGGACAGGGCAAAGATTGTATCACCGTCCCACATGGTATGCACGGGCCATATCGATCGGGCCAGGCCATTATGGGCCAACTGGCATACCTTTGTTAAGGCCGTCTTGTCCAGGTCAGCATTGGTGGCCACTACTCCAAGAGTCGTATTGCCGGGAGACCCGGTATACCCGGGTTTCATTAGCAGTTCTGCTGTTCTTTCCATAAAACCGGTTTCCTGGTTACGCGGCCCAGCCAGCAAATTTCCACGTTTATCAAATACATCACCAAAAGCATTTACAATCACCAGGGCAGCAACCACCAGGTTATCTTTAACCAGGGCAGACGAACCCTGGCCGGACTTAATCGAATAATCCATTCCATGTATTTTACCCACTGTTGCTCCGCTTCCCGCACCGACCGAACCTTCCGGAACAGGATCGGATGAAGCTGAAACACAAGCCTGGTAACCCATCGCCGCATCTGGACGCACCCTTCCGTCCCCAATTAACAAATCAAACAAAACCGCAGCAGGGACAATCGGCACCCTGAACTGGCTAACTGGAAAACCGCAGATGTTTTCCTCCAGGTAACTGACCACACCACTTGCTGCATCAAGACCGAAAACACTGCCTCCGACCAGAACAACCGCCTGGATCTCTTCAATCAGCTGACCGGGACGGAGCAAATCGGTTTCCCGGGTGCCCGGTGCTGAACCGCGCACTTCCACAGCAGCCTTTGCTCCTTCCTCAACCAAAACTACCGTTACTCCGGTAGCCGCTTGCAGGTTGGAAGCTGTTCCCACCTTAATCCCTTCAATGCAGGTCAAACCGGAAGGCAAAACAATTCACCCCTAAAAACGATATGTTATGCTACAATTTAGCATGGAAACGCCAACACCGGAGAAAGGATGTTATAAACCTGCAAACATTAGCCAATTTAAACGTTCCCTTATGGGACAGTCACATCCATATCTTTCCGAAAAAGGTAATGTGCGCTCTTTATACTTTTTTTTATAAACACTATCAATTAGAATTGCCTTTTTCAGCTAATCCGGAAACATTATTACAGCATTTAAGAGAACAGGGAGTAAATAAGGCCTTTGCGCTGGTATACACGCACAAACCCGGGCTTTCCCGGGGGCTAAACAAATGGCTTTTTAACTTATGCTCCGCACAAACCTGGCTTGCTCCTTTTGGTGCAATGCACCCGAATGATCCAGACCTGCTAAAGGTAGTAACCGAGTGTCTCGATCAGTACCGGTTCCCCGGAATTAAACTGCACTGCCTGGTTCAGCAGTGCAGGCCGGATAATGAAAAGCTTTTCCCAATTTATGAAATTTTAGTTAAGCGTTCTAAAGGGATCATCATCCATGCCAGCAATTTTCCTCTGTCGGCTGAAGGATACCTCGGTATAAATTATATCGCCAACCTTTTAAAACATTTCCCCACATTAAGCCTGGTTGTGCCTCACCTCGGCCTTTATGATCTTCAGAAATACCGGACCCTGCTGGAAAAATATGAAGGCCTTTTTCTCGATACTTCTTTCGTTTTTCAAAACCAGGGTTTTACACCTCCGCTGGACGAAATCGTGGAAATGGTCCTCGATTATCCGGACCGGTTTATATATGGAAGTGACTATCCCTTCATTCTTGAGCCGCCGCAAGAAGGTATTAGGCGGATCCTCGAGCTTAATTTGCCCCGGGATATTTACAGATCCCTGTTTTACAGAAATGCAGCTCATTTTTTAGGCAAGATTTCAGCACAGTAGTAACATTTCAGAATTCAAAACCATAAACAAAGAAGCCAGGCTCTCACCCGGCTCCTGAAACAATTATTTAGTGTTCTTCTTTTGGCTTTTCACTCTGCTCGGTATTCTGTTGAAAAGAAGCCCGGCGATCTTCTTTTTCTTTGGCTGTGTCTGTCGTTTCTGTGTTAACCTCATTTTCTTCTTTGGCTTCTTCTTTGGTTTCTTCTTTGGCTGCGTCTTTAGTTTCCTTTGCAGTTCGATCTTCCACAGTTTCCGTTTCACTCAAACCAGATCCGCTCGATTCATACTTATCGGCAGAGTTGTCTTCCATCTCATCATCATAGTCGGGCTCTGTCGGTAATTCTCTTCCTTCAACCAGGGCCTTAATTTCTTCTGAATTCAAAGTTTCTTTTTCAAGAAGCGCCTGGGCAATTAATTCAAGCTTTGATCGTTCTTTTTCCAATATATCCTGCGCCTCTTGGTAGCTGTTATCGATGGTTCTCCTAATCTCCTGGTCTATAGACTTGGCAATTTCCTCACTGTAATCGCGATCCCGTCCCAGATCCCGGCCCAGGAATACCTGATCTTGTTTCCTGCCAAGTGTAATTGGCCCCAGACTATCACTCATGCCATATTCCATGATCATCTGGCGGACAATAGAAGTAGCCCGTTCAAGATCATTCTGAGCGCCTGTACTGATATCATTTAAGACCAGCTTTTCAGCGACCCGACCACCGAGCAGCGTACTCACTCGATCCAATAATTCTGATCGGGTCATATAGTAGCGATCTTCTTCCGGAAACATCAAAGTATAGCCGCCCGCACCACCGCGGGGAATTATAGATACTTTGTGCACCGGGTCTGTATGCGGAAGGAGGTAACCAACCAGGGCATGGCCTGCTTCGTGATAAGCAACTATTTTTTTCTCAAATTCGCTGATCACTCGACTTGTCTTCTGTGTACCGGCCACAACTCGTTCCACAGCCTCTTCCAATTCTTTCATACCAATCCGTTTTTTGGAGGCACGGGCCGACAATAATGCAGCTTCGTTAACCACATTCTCAAGATCTGCACCTGTAAAACCGGGTGTGCCGCGGGCAACCACCTTCAAATCCACTTCTTCGGATACCCGCTTATTTCTGGTATGAACCTTCAACACCTCGGTTCGCCCTTTAACATCGGGTAAAGTGACTGTGACCTGCCGGTCAAAGCGTCCCGGTCTAAGCAGGGCAGGGTCAAGAATATCTGGCCTGTTAGTGGCGGCAATAATAATAATTCCTTCGTTAACATCAAAGCCGTCCATCTCAACCAGAAGCTGATTCAAAGTTTGTTCCCTTTCATCGTGCCCACCACCAAGTCCGGCGCCACGCTGACGGCCGACGGCATCAATTTCATCAATAAAGACGATGCAGGGCGAATTTTTCTTGGCGTTTTCAAACATATCCCTTACCCGGGAAGCACCGACACCAACAAACATTTCAACAAAATCAGAACCGCTGATACTAAAAAATGGCACGCCGGCTTCACCGGCCACAGCCCGGCCCAGTAAGGTTTTCCCGGTACCAGGTGGACCGACAAGCAAAATACCTTTTGGAATACGCGCCCCGATTTCAATGTATTTGCGTGGATCTTTAAGAAAGTCCACAATCTCAGAAAGCTCAGCTCTTTCCTCGTCAGCTCCGGCTACATCGTCAAAAGTAACCTTCTTTTTATCGCTTTCCTGGAGCCGGGCCTTACTTTTACCGAAGTTCATCACTTTATTGCCTCCGCCCTGTGACTGCTGCATAAAGAAGAAAAATATCCCGATTATTAGCAGAAAAGGAATCATATAGGTCAGGGCAGTCTGCCACCATTCAGGAGTATGTTCAGGGTTTGGATCATAATATACATTGTTTTCCAATAAAAGCTCGGTAAGCTGGTGGTCTTCTGGACGGGTGGTCTCGATTTCAGTACCATCAACAAGTTCAACTTCAAGTTCATTGCCGTAAGCAACTACTTTATCGACTTCGCCGCCTTCTACTTTTTGAACAAACTGATTGTAGCTTATCTCTTCCGGTTCAGGACCGGTGTTAAACATAGTAAACAACATTACTACTACCATGGCAATTACCAGGTAGAAAATTATTTGCCTTACAAATGGGCTCAAGAAGTCCCCTCCTTTCCATCAAAGCCCTCAAAGCCTGAAGTAAATTGTAACACACCGTTAAAACAGAAGCAATAAAACTGGAAACCTTAAAAGTTTTATAAAGTATCATCAATATAATCAATCGTTTAGAACACAAAGATCGGGAAGTTGCCGATAATTTTCGCCGCAATCTAAACCATAACCGATTACAAAGCGATCGGGAATAGTGAAACCGCAGTAGTCAGGTTTATATTCCACCTTTCTACAATCAGGTTTGTCAAGCAGGGTAATAACTTTCAGCGAATTTGGGTGCCGGCTGCCCAGGTTATCAACAAGATAGCTCAGAGTCAGTCCGGTGTCTACGATGTCTTCCACAATAAGCACCTCTTTACCCTGTATGCTTTGCTCCAGATCTTTCAATATGCGAACCACACCTGAAGATTTAGTATCGGCGCCGTAACTGGATACAGCAATAAAATCAATTTCTAAAGGGATGTTCAGACAGCGGATTAGATCACTTAAAAAAACAACCGCTCCTTTGAGAATACAAATCAATAAAGGCTTTTTCCCCCGGTAATCATGCGAAATTACTTCAGCCATTTCTTTTATTCGCGTTTCAATCTGTTCCGCAGTAAGCATAACTTCAAATTTTTCATTGTTATCCTCCCCTGCACATTTTTCTGTCATATTCGAACCACCTTTTATCGTTTTAACTGAAATCGCTTTTTTGGGACTTTCGGAACATTTTGTATTCAAAAAGCAAAACCCGCTTTGTTTTATCAGTGACCCGGTAAGGGTGAGCAATCCTGATTCCGGGAATCCAGACGATAGTATCCTGGACGGAGACCAGGGGTAAAATCTCACGCTGGTAATGGGGAATCTTTTGATCGATTAAAAAACTTTTTAGCTTTTTACTGCCCGAAGATCCCTGGGGATAAAACCGGGCACCCGGCCACCGAAAACGCACCGCTAATCTTCCCGGAGGAAGACTGTCAAGATCTAAGTAAGCCTGGTATCTGGTTGGCGGCCAAGTCAGTTCTTCCACTTTTACAATCCGTGCATTGATCAATGCTCCTCCAGGTAAAATAGTTCTTCCTGGAACTTTCAGGACTATTTTCTCGGGATATTTTTGTGCCTGAAGATATTCTCCGGTTAAAACCAGGCGGTTGTAAGATATGTAAGCTCGTGATACCCCGGGCAAAGTTATCTGGCCAACAGTCCTTTCGCTGTAAAGCAATTTAAGGATCTGCTCAATATGTTTGCGGCTGAGCTGCTTTGAAGGAGCATATTTTTTATGAGCAAGTCGCAGAATTCTGCTGCATACGGCGGTCGGCAGGTTAATCAAATCAGCCCTGTTGAAAAATGTTTTACCTCTTCCAAACCTGGCTATTTTTAGGTATTTCTTTTTAGCCAGGTTTTGCAAAAAGAAACGATCATCAGCTGCAAGAGTTGCCAGGCCATAGAGGGCTTCCCTGATCCGGGGATTATATTGTTTTTCCAGCTGTGGAATTAATTCGAGGCGAACTTTGTTGCGGGTGTAATCGGTTTCCAGATTACTACTGTCAGTAAACGGCTGCAAATCATTTTCCTGGCAATAATTTTCAATTTCATTGCGCCTCAGGCAAAGCAAGGGCCTGATCAATAGCAGTTCATCTCTTCTATATTTAGGCAGTATCCCGGCTAAACCGTCCACTCCCGTACCTCTGATTATATTTAACAACACTGTTTCTGCCTGATCATCCAGGTGATGCCCGAGGGCAACCTTAGAAGCGTTATATTTTCGAGCAATATCGAATAAAAAACAATAACGCGCCTCTCGACCGGCTTCTTCTTCTGTAAGCCCTTGCTCCCTTTTTAGAGTTCGAATATCTACACCCCTGGACTCATATAAAAGCGACCAACTTGAAGCAATATTTTTTAATTCCTCCTCTTCCTCGGCGGCGTCCGAACGGAGGCCGTGATTCAGATGAGCTACCACTAGTTTAAGCATAAATTCATCTGCAATTGTCCGCAACATGTGTAGGAGGGCCAAAGAATCAGGCCCTCCGGATACAGCCACAATTACTATATCCCCTTTAGTTAAAAGGACTTTTTTGTTAATGTAATTCTTTACTGCATTCAGCTGGGTCAGAATATGTCACAACCTATCAGCTTATTTTTATATATTTTTAAAAATC
>SLRT01000012.1 GCA_007130825.1 Syntrophomonadaceae bacterium
GCAGAATATAAAAAGTAAAGGTCGAATATCAAAAATTAAAGTAATCAATGCAAAGGCTTGAATGATTTAAACAGGCAGCATATTTTGATAAAATTACATTATTTTATACTGATTAAAACAGGTTTATTTAACTGCATTAATAGGCTCCTTATTACCTGCAAATTAGAAAAAACCACAAGCGCCTGATAAAGGTTTAAAATATTATATCGCTTATATAATAAAGCGCCGGTTCGTGGTTTTGGTCGAACCCAGATAATTTATGATAGAGGTGGTCAGCAGGCCTTAAATATCGCCTATAAATTAGTAAAAAAATTGGAATGGCTGTCAAACTGAAAAGCTGGTAATTTTAATTTCTTTACCTGGGAGGTAATACTATGTTAAATGAGCAAATCAGTATTGGGGCCTCAAAAATAAAAGAAGTTAATGATTTTCTGGCTGATCCAAACAACCGGTTAGTTAATGATCTGCAAAAAGTGATCAACAGGTACGGCTCGCCGGCTGAAATTAACGCCCTTGCCAGGGAAGCCAGGCAGCTGCCTAACCTGATGGAGCGCCTCCGAAACACAGATTCGCCTTATGTAAAAGACCTGGAATGGCTGCTATCAGCCCGGGATAAAGGTGCATTTGTCTCCATTTCAGATTACCACCGTAATGTTTTAGGTGAAGACTACGACCGTCCCGGAAAGTCATTTAACGAGGGCAATGCGGTTACTCTGGAAATCAGCGCCCTGCAGTATTTTCCCTGGCTGATCAAAGAAGCTGAGTATGCCATAAATAATCAAGATGTCATGCCGGGGCGCTATATCCGTGTCCGCAAAATGCGGGAACAGGAAAACGACCGGGGAGACATCCTGGCCGTGGCGGCGGCAATGCAAATTGTCGGCGCCAGCTACGTGGAAAGCCTCGATACCAAAGGAACCGACGGCGCCAATGTCCATCTGGGTGGAGCAGAAACAATAACCGGTTACTTCGGCGGTATTGGCCAACCTAATGATTATGCCCTCATGTGGGTTGAAGAACTCCTCTATTACTATATAAGGTACGGTATAAATGAAGTCTTAAACATTAATTCGGGAACAATTTTACTGGGCTATATCCTTTACAAACTGGGGATCGACATTAAATTTAAGATTTCTGTATTTATGGGCAACGACAATCCTTACTCAGCATTATGGACTTTAATCATGGCCGCGTTATTTTCACGGGATGACAAGACTACTCCGCTTGCCGGTTTTAATTTAAGCAACTCAGTCGACAACAAAACTCTTAAATTAACCTCAGATATTCGTCATCAACTGGGGCTGGAAAATAAGGTCCGTATCGAACATCATATTACCGAAACAAACAAAAGTATTGTTCGTCAGCCTTATGATCGTTTAGATGAACTAATCGAGATTGCCGCTACTGTTCCCAACATATCAGCAAAACATGAAGGGGGCTTTCCCGAAGAAGAAGCTAAATTAGAACGTCCCTCTGATATATTGGATTATTTCCGGGACAAAGAAGAGATTATCGCCACGGGAGAAATGGAGGCTTTAGAAAAAAACTATCTTACCAAGCATCGGGCGGTCAACCATACGGCCAGAAAACTGGTCGAAAACGGCTTGTCCTTTATCGGGGCTCGCAACCTGCATCGCCGTTAAAAATAATTATAAACCAGTGATCCACATAATCCTGAAGTACTGCGCATTTTTGGCAGGACATTTTTTTAGCGATCCCGCGAACGCCCATGCACACTAAGTTTAGCGGGGTTTCTCTTCAAACTCAACTTTGATGGAACTGGCTCGTCCAGGTTAGGTTAAGTGCCGCAAATTTATCTAAACCAAATGTTTTAAAGGCTTCATTTTGTATGATATGTAATATTATTACATGGATTATGTTTTATAATAGCCAACAAATATAATAACCGGAGAAATGAGGGAAATATATGTCTTTAAAACAACAGCGCATATTTTGGACAATTCTTTTCTTATTGATGATCATGGCTGCTTTCATCGTGCCGTTTACGCCTTTGTTTCGCGATTTAAGCAGAGTTTATGGCGCATTTCTTTTCTGGAATATTTTTGCCCTGGTCGTAATAATTTGTCTCGGTATAATTACCGCAAAATGGAGGAATTTCAATGGACGCTAACACAATTTACCTGGCCATATTCTTATACTTTGTCGTAGGCAGTATTATTGCCCGTCTTGCCCGCAGAAAACTGGGAAGCGGGGTTAACGACTTTTTCCTGGCCGGACGAACACTGGGCGGTATTGTCTCAGCATTAACTTACAGCGCCACCACTTACAGCGCTTTCATGCTGGTCGGGTTGGCCGGTTTCACCTATATAGGTGGCGTTGGAGCGCTCGGCTTCGAATTGATATATCTTTCCGGCCTTGTCCTGGTCGCCTTTTTCGGACCCAGGTTATGGCTGGTTGGAAAAAGATACAATTACCTGACCCCCACTGAAATGCTTGGTGACCGGTACCAGAGCAAGGCGGTGGCCATAGTTGCGGCCATAGCGGCGGTTATCTTTCTTATCCCCTACAGCGCGGTTCAGCTGATCGGTATAGGCGCTTTAGTAGAAGGACTGTCCGGTGGTGCCATACCATTTCTGATCGGCGTAGTTATTGCCGCTGCGATTGCCGTTTACTGGACCTGGACAGGCGGCCTGCGAGCGGTAGCCTGGACCGATTCGCTGCAGGCAGCGGTTATGTTAACAGTAGCGATCTTGTCGGTTATCTTTATCGCCTACAACGGCTTTGGCGGTTTCGGCAACATGTTTACCCAGCTTGAAGAGCGGTATCCGGCCTGGTTAACGGTACCGGGTCCAGGGTTTTTTAACATCCATGCCTTTGTCGGACTGACCCTGCCCTGGTTTTTCTTCTCGTTATCCAATCCCCAGGTCAGCCAACGCCTTTTTATGCCCCGTTCGCTAAATCAAATGCGGATCATGGTCATGGGATTTCTCATATTTGGGTTTATCTATACCCTGGTCTCTATCTTATGGGGATTTTCTGCCCGGTTGCTGCTGCCGGATTTAGAGGTAGCGGATGCCGCTACCCCGGCCCTGCTCGGTTTGGACATTGTGCCAGCGTCTGTCGCCCTGCTGGTTATGCTGGGTATAAGTGCAGCAGCAATTTCCACTGTAAACTCAATTATTCTTACCCTGTCTTCAATGGTTACCCGTGACGTGTTTAAAAATTTACGCGATAACACCTCTGAAAACCGTGAACTTTTAGTAGGCAGAATATTTGTCCCCATATTTACGATTTTTATACTTGCTTTTGCCACTCTTCGCCTCGATCTGATAGCCGCCCTTTCAGTGGCTTCCTCGGCCGGGCTGCTGGTCATGGTCCCGGCTTTAATCGGCGCTTTCTTCTGGAAAAGGGGAACAGCTGCAGCAGTTCTGGCCAGTATCATAATCGGCGGCACCGTCGCCACAGTCCTGCAATACAGCGGCTTTTTCCCGTTAGGTCTTTGGCCGGGGGTGTGGAGCGGGCTGATTTCAACTGTGCTTTTTATCGGGGTCAGTTTGCTGACCAGGCCTCCCGAGCAGAAAGCAGAAGAGTTTTTAGGCTATCTGCAGGAAGAACTAAATACCAAAAAAATTATTTAGTGTTCAGATGACAACAGCAATCATTGCTCTAAGCCTGGAATTGCAAAACAATCCAGGCTTTGCATTTAATTTTCATATTTTCCGTAAACAGAATGAACCAGGTTGTTAATGTTTCCATTTTCCAGGTTAAAAATCACGTAATGAAGGTAGTCTTCAGGCTGTCCGGGCTGGATACACATTGTATTTCCAAGCTTTCCGGCCCAGATTCCCCCGTTATATACTGGCGCTTCATGAATATGGCCATGGATTGACAATAAAGGCTGTTTTTCTGCAAGAAAGCGGTAGACTGCCGGACTGCCGACTTTATCTCCGGTAGCGCAAAGATCGAACTCCATATTAACCGGCGGATCGTGAATGAGCCATATGGAATGAGCAAGAATGTTAACCTGGCTTGCCATATCTTCCAGCGATTTTGTGACTGAAACTTTTTTTTCAAGGTAAGTCTTTAAATCAAAAATGAGTTCAATTTCATTTTCGCTGTTGATAACTGCCGGTGGACCGAGCTGAACTGGATCGATAAAAACCTCCTCGGAGCTGTCCGGGGCCACCCAGTATTTGTAAGCAAAGGGATAGTCTCTAATCCAGGGACAACCGCAAAACTGATAGCCTTTTACTTCCTTAACCCGATCCGCTACATAATGCCACAGGCCCTGATCATCTCCCTTTATCATTTCAGGAATTACCAGCTGGTTATCATCATTTCCAAGAATCAGAATCAGCTCTGACCCACATTCTTTTATATTAAAAGCATGTTCCCGGAGCTGGGGCACAAAAGAAACCTGGGCCAGAATACCATCATACTTGGGCAGCAAGTCTCCCGCAATCACCACCAGGTCGGGTCTGTTATCCTGCACTGCTTTAACCAGCATCTTCCAGTGGTTTTCTGATTGATGCACATCTGCCAGGGCCATGATTTTCAATGCTGCAACCCCTCCCTTGGATATAAATCAGGGCTGTTGAACTGCATCAGCTCCGGACGAAACTTCACCCCGGATAACTGCCTTTTATTCTTCACCACTACGACCGGGGTTATCATAACGATAGACAATCCCCTCCCAGTTTCTCAGCAGTACAAAGCCTTCTCCGGATGAGATCTGATATTCAGGCGCAAGAGGCGTTTTTCCAAGCCCTGAGGGAGTGATGATGTAATTGGGTACCGCTAGCCCGGTGGTAAATCCGCGCAAATTTTCCAGGATCTCTATTCCTGTCTCGACGGGGGTGCGAAAATGCTCTATGCCGATAGTTCCCTGGCAGTGGTACAGATAATAGGGCCTGACCCGCACTTTCAAGAGCTCGTGATTGAGAGCCTTGATGATCACCGCTGAATCGTTAATCCCACGCAGGAGAACCGATTGGTTATGTATTGGAATACCGGCCCTGCTTATAAGATCCAGTGCTCGGGCGCTGTCAGCAGTAATTTCCCGGGGATGATTTACCTGGATGTTGATGTAAAGTGGATGGTGCCTGGATAACATTTCACAAAGCTCTTCATCTACACGCTGCGGTAAAACTATCGGGGCCCGACTGCCGATTCTCTTGATCTCGATATGCTCGATATCGTCAAGAGCGGACAGGATTCGATCAAGCCACCCGGTGTGAAAAGTAAGAGGATCTCCGCCGGTTAGAAGCACATCACGGATTTCCCGATTGTCCCTGAGATATTGCAAAATCTCTTCTAGATTATCTGCAGAAGTGGCCTGGTCTACCTCTCCAATCTTGCGTCTGCGCAGGCAGTGACGACAGAATCCGGCACAAACATTGGTAACATGAACCGCCACTCGGTCCGGGTACCAGCGCACCAGGTTATCCACCGGAGAGCTGTACTCCTCACCGGAAAAATCGGTGACTCCGGTCAACTCCATCTCCCGGATATCAGGGAGCATCTGCTTTCGAACCGGGCATCTCTCATCAACAGGATCCATCAGGCTTGCAAAGTAGGGCGTAAATGCCCACCGAAACTTTGATTGGATGGTCGTGAAATCTTTTTTCTGTGTGAGGGTTAACGGAAATATTTTCTCCAGCATCTCGACGCTAGAGATGCGATTAGCAAGCTGCCATTTCCAGTCTTGCCACTCCCTTTCAGAGGCTCCGAGAGCAGTCTTGATCCGTTCTTTTTGCCCGGCATAATTATCGGCAAGCTGAAAGCCGGTTAATACCTCTTTTTTGGCATCAAGATAATCCAGTGCGTATTGGCGAAATTTTTCGGCTTTTTTCAGTGATATTTCTTGCCTGTCTTCTTGACCGTATTCTATCATGGCTCTCCTCCTTCATTTCCGGCGACCCGATTTTTAAGCGGTTTAAACAATTGATCCCTGTCAATATCGGGCCTGGACTGGCTCACCTTCTCCAGGGCAAATCTTGCCCCATAATCCATCCCCTGGCTGCCGCCCAGAACCACTATATCTCCTGGTTCGACTGCAGAAAAAGCATAACTGATCGCATCGGGAAGTTCTTTAAACAATTTCATTTTAACCCCCGCCTTGCAAAGCGTTTCTTCAAAAACGGTTTTCTCTTCGTCGGTTACCTGATCTTTATCGGAAACATGGGAATTGCTTAAAGTAACCACAACCTCTTTCATTCCCAGTTTCGGCGCCCACCATGCAATCGCTTCTGCATTATCTCTGTTGACTGTAGGTCCGCGGCTGCCCCGGATAGAATATATAAGCCTCAGGTTATTATACTTCATATACTGCAATGTTTTTAGGGTTACATGGACGTTCTCGCCGGTATCACAGTGATCATCAATAATTGTCAGGTGATCTTCAAAAATCACTTCGAAGCGCCTTTCAACCCCTTTAAAGCTTTTTAGGCTTTCCTGGATCGTGTGAACCGGCACACCGCAAAGCAGTCCGGTAATTGCTGCTACCATGGCATTATAAACTGTCTGATAACCCATTATACTGAGTTCGATATTGAAAGCTGCAGGTTTATACTCTTTACCTTCCGCTACAAAGGACCTGTTTATTTCCAGTATAAAGTTGGGCCTACCCGTGGAAAGATCCAAGTTATTACAGCTAATGTCGCCGCTGCGGTTTTTCAGGCCAAAGGTTAATACCCGGGCCCTGGTCTCATTTACAAGTTTAGCTGAATAGGGATCGTCTAAATTCAAAATGGCCCATTTGCCCGGCCCCGCCTTTTTAATCAGGCTCGATTTGACCTCAACGTATTTTTCAAAACTTCCGTGTAAATCGATATGATCTCTGCTTATGTTAATCAGGGATACAATATCAAAATCCGCATGCTCTGCCCGGCTTAACTCCAGGGCGGAAGAGGAGACTTCCATGATTACATGGGAAATCTTTTGTTCACTCATCAAATAAAAATAATGCTGCAAATCTAAAGATTCCGGCGTTGTCAGGTCCGCAGGCCGGCGTTGATCGCCAATTTTTACTATTACAGTACTGATCAGGCCTGTTTTCAGGCTGTGGTTTTCCAAAATTTCATTGATCATGTACGCTGTCGTTGTTTTTCCTTTTGTAGCAGTAATACCAATAGCCTTCATTTTAAGTGAAGGGTGGCCATAATATTTATCACTTAAAGCAGACAGCGCTTGACGACTGTTGCCAACCCGAACCTGTGGCACCGCTATACCTTCCCGGTAATCTTCAACTATCACTGCAGCCGCACCATTTTCTACGGCCGTTGGTATATAGCTGTGTCCGTCCGTTTTATAACCTTTTATCGCTACGAAAAGGTCACCGGGGATTACTTGGTTGGAATTGTAGGCAATGCCTGTAATATAAATATCTTTACTGTTCCTTGAATCAATAACCTTGACTGCTGCAAGTAGTTCAGAAAGTTTTATAATCCGCTTCCCGGTCGACTTCTCCATTAGTTTCCCCGCTTCTTTATTTTTCGCTTGAAACTTTGCAGACCCGGGACTACTTTTGTAAATGCATAATAAACGGCAGGTTTGTACACTTTATCAATTTCGCCAATGTATTCTGTAACCCCGTCTTTGCGGCAAAAACCTTCCTTGAATTGGTACAGGCCATCATTTCGGTTCAGTTCATATACGGCGCCGAAATCATAGGCCTTTACTCCTGTTTCGAGGCCCCATTTAATCATTTCCCACTGTATCAGTTCATTGGGCCTCAGGTCTCTTTTAATATCGGCGCTTGCTCCATAGGCATAAGTAATCTTATTGCCGTATCTGGCCGGTATGGCTGCCGACAGGTAGTCACCTTCATGTTCAGCGATATATATTCTCGTGTCCTCAGGATAAGCGTTGATCAAGTTCTTGATATAGTAAAATGGCCTTCTTCCGATTTGATTTCTTTCCGTGGTTGTTTTATAGAGATCATAGAAAATCTCCAGGGCTTGATCAATATTTTTGTCACCTGGTTCTGTATAAGTGACCTTTACCCCGCTGCCAATTGCCTGCTCGATATTACGCTTCTTGGAACGGCTAAAAGATTTATACAGGCTTTTTTCATCAAACCCCTCCAGTCCTAAAACCATGTTAAGCCTGGGCTGAATTAACTCGTTTTTGCCGTAGCCAATATTTCTTACTTTATAACCCCGGGCAATATACCTGTCCTCGAGCTTTTTATCGTACTTGATCTCCGGATCAAAGCGGAGCATAAAAGCGTTACAATCTCTTGCCACCTGGTCAACTTCGCCAACCAGTTCGTTGACGAGATCGATATTGTAAAGATCACACGTCGGCCCCTTGGCCGCATAAATTAGCGCATAATTAGCCAAAACCTTGCGCATCAACAGGGATATGGCCGCTACAATAATCCCTTCTTTTTCTATATAAACCTGCTTGTCGTCCCAACCCTCTTTGACAAGCGCCCAATTCATATCCTGCTGGATCGCCGTGGTATAAGGCGAATTTCTGACAAAATTATTATATCTTCTAACCTCTTCCGGGTTTGCCTTGTCCAGGATCGGCATAAACAGATGTCCCCCTTGACATATTTAAACCAGCAGATTTAGGTTTCAATTTGGCTACTCATATTTTTTGTAGTATTTAAGAAACCGCCGGTAGTATTCATAATTGTATAGTATATCCCGGACAGTTCTTTTCAAATTCCTGTCTTTCCTGTAAGGCAGGGTACGGCAGTACTTTTTTTGCCTTATTAGTTTATCCACATAAGCCTTTAATGATCGATCCTCCAGGTACTTAAAGAGCAACCTTTTAGATATTCCCAGCCATAAGTGCTCATTGCCGGCCAGGACAAGCGGCTGCGGCTTGTTATAAATCAGATCATCCACCAGGTAGCGCGCCAGGTTATAGCCGCTGCCGGTAACAAAATAACAGCTTCTGCCCGGCCTGATATTTACTTCAAAAACTTTCAACTTTCCATCGCGCGGATCATATTTTAAATCGATGTTGGTATAACCATGATAACCGATTTCTTCTAAAAAAGCCTTGTATTTCAGATATAATTCTTCATTATATTCATTTATAACAGTCAAGTAATTACCGATAAGCAGAGGAGTGCAATCCTGTAAGAGGATTCTTCCCAGGCACAACAGTTTCACTTTTTTATCCAGACCGACATAACCGTATAAAACCCGCATGTTAGTATCATCACCGGGAACATATTCCTGGATTATTAGTTTATGCTGATAGTTTGAAGAGTAAATTCTTTCTATGATTTCTCCGGCTTCTTGATTATTATGGGCAATGTATGCTTTTCTTTTGCCTCTAAAAGAGGTGTTAAAGTATAGTACGCTGTCATCGGGTTTTATGACCACCGGAAAATTAAAGTTGATCTGGAGGTTGTCTTTATTTTCGA
>SLRT01000138.1 GCA_007130825.1 Syntrophomonadaceae bacterium
GCCGGTGAAGCCGGGTGGGAATGGTAGATGCCCCAGATCTCGTGGCCCTGTTCCTCTATGTCCATGATTATCCGGTATAAATCGTGGGGTTCGATATGATAGCGGGTGGTGCTCTGAAGTTCATTGCGGGCCGGGTAAAACTGAAGAGGTCCCCGGTCAGCGCTGCCGGATATAACCCCGCAGGCTTCATAGGGCAGTTCTTTTCGAGCATGCTGGAGCATCTGTTCCTTTAGGGCCCTGGTGATCGTAATTTTACTGTTTTCCATTTCCGCCACCCCGATAGAAGTGTGATTATGCTCTTATTCAGGCTATGATCTCGCCACTATTTTACCATCCCAGCCCTGTCTTTGCCTGCAGTTTTTAACCTGCTTTTTAAACCTGAATCCAGCATAACATCAAGAGGCTTTTTCTCCTGGAAACTAAAACTCTAATCAGAATGGCAGGCAGGCCCCGGACTCTCATCATTCCACCATACTCAGGTAGAGATCTGTCCCGTCGGGCAGCACCGTGGCGACTATCCCGCTGTACCAGTCCAGGCACTGCAGGGCCGACGCTGCCGCTCATCGCTCATATCCTCCGGCATGGTCAGGATCAGGCGGTAGCCTCTCTGGCGGCGCATACCATGGCCAGGCCACCTATCCCGGTATTGCCGCTGGTGGCCTCCACCACGATATCACCTTGCTTTAGCTCTCCCTTTTTCTCCGCTGCCAGGATCATGGCCAGGGTGATGCGGTCCTTCACGCTGCAGCCCGGGTTAACTCCTTCAACTTTTGCCAGCAATCGCCCCTTTTCTGTAGATGATTACAATCCCATCCAAAGAAATCAGGGGTGTATTACCCACCAGCTCCAGGACACTGGTTCTGTTACTCATCAGCTTTTCTCCCTGCTGGCGGTTTTGACCGGCAGACGGTTGTTTACCCAGGCGATGATTCCGCCTTCCAGGTTGTAAGTTTCATTAAACCCGGCTTCCCGCAGGACTTTTACCGCCCGGCGGCTCCTCTCTCCGATCTGGCAGACAAAAACTGCCGGCCTGGTATAGTCGATCTCTTCCAGTCGCCCGGACAATTCCCCCAGGGGAACCAGGCTGGAATCTTCCAAATGTTGCTTTTCATACTCCCGGAGCTCCCGGACATCAATAATCTGGGCGTTTCCTTCGATCATCCTCAAAGCCTCACCCGGGCTTATATCATAAGCATACTTGGCCTTATCTTCCTCTTCTTCGCCCTCCGGGGCGGGCATCCCGCAGAATTGCTCGTAATCGATCAGTTCCGTGATGGTCGGGTTTTCCCCGCAGACCGGGCAGTCTTCCCTCTGCTGCCACTCGAAGGTATAATGATCATCGACCAGGGCATCATAAATATAGAGCTTGTTGATCAGGTTTTCACCGATACCCAGGATTAATTTTATGGCCTGCATTGCCTGCAGGGTACCCATCTGCCCCGCCAGGGCCCCGATGATCCCAGCTTCAGCACAGCTGGGCACACTACCCGGAGGCGGCGGCGACGGGAACAGGCAGCGATAACACCCTTTCCCGGGGTAAAATACGGTGGCCTGCCCTTCAAAACGCAAGATCGCGGCGTCAACCATGGGCTTGCCAAGCATCACGCAGGCATCGTTTAAGAGGTAGCGGGTGGGAAAGTTATCGCACCCGTTAACGACTACATCATAATCCTCGAGGATGGAAAAGGCATTTTCGGAACTCAAAATCACCGGATGGGTTTCCACCCGCACATCCGGGTTCAGCTTCTCAATCCGTTCTTTTGCCGTATCCACTTTCAATCGCCCCAGTCCTGCTTCGTCATGCAGGATCTGCCTTTGCAGGTTGGAGCGTTCCACCCGGTCCCCGTCTATAAAACCAATCGTCCCGATTCCGGCTGCTGCCAAATAAATGCCTGCCGGGGAGCCAAGCCCGCCTGCGCCTACGATCAGAACTTTTGAATCAAGTAGTTTTCTTTGCCCTTTTACCCCCACTTCTGAAAGCCGGGTGTGACGGGAATAGCGCTCCATTTGCTCCTTATTTAAAAGTGTGTCCCCATCCCGGCCGGGTTCGGCAGAATCCTGGTCAGAACCGCCGGCTATGGCCGGAACCAGGGCCACCTCGTCACCGTCTTTTAGGGCGGTATCAACGCCCTCCAGGGTATGGACTTCCACCCCGTTTACGTAAATATTGAGGTGGGAAACCGGTTCCCCGTTTTCATAAACCCTTTCTTTCAGGTCCGGGTACTGCTCCGTAATCGCCGCCAGCATCTGTTCAACACTGCCGGTTTCAATCTCAAGCCTTGACTTGTTATCCGTTAATTCGCGAAAAGGCGTCGGAATATATATGCCAACTTTTGGTCCCATCAGTCAGCCTCCTTTCTGCCTTGCAACCGCTGTTTCAGTCGGCGCCGGGCCTTAGATCGCCACCGCCCCGTTTATACCCCGGCCGGATCAGGACCGTTTAAAATAAATGCGGTAAAGGCCGGGTGAAGGTTCATCTATACCAAGGACTTCCGCCAGTTTCTTTTCTTTAACCGCATCCGGCACGGTATGGGTGGAAATGGTGTGATCGGTTATCTCCACCAGGATTTCTCCCGGGTTCATTTTTAACAGCTCCTTCTGGGCCGCTATAACCGGGTAGGGGCAAACCTCCCCGGTCACATCGAGTTCCCGGTTCGGATCAATTTCTTCCAGGTTCATTTCAGTTTCAACTTCCCTTGCGCTGCCAAGCCCGGACAGAGCTTCCCGGGCCTGGTTGAAGTCAGGGGTCGATTTCCTGTGATCAATCATTGCAATTCCTCCCTGTCTTTATATTCATTAACATACCAGTTAACTTACTATCATCCAGCTTTAATCTTAAATCACTTTTTCACAACACCGGCGCTGTCTTTACCAAACCGGTTCAAAAATTAGCTGCCGGCCTGTTTCAGGCCCGCTTCCTGCTCCAGTCGTCTCATCTGCTTCTGCAGATTCCTCTGGGCCACGACGTAGCCGAGATAAACGCCAAGTGCGATGCCGGCCGAAGCCAGAAAGGAATGGACGGATAAAGCGGGGATCCCGCTGATGATATTCCCAATATTGCAGCCGGGCGCCATGCGGGAGCCAAGGCCCATGAGTGCACCGCCCAAAATTGCATTGGGGACCCTGTTCAAACGGGGCCGGCGGAAGCGCCAGGTACCGCTTAAAAACGAAGAGATCCCGGCGCCGGCGATGATAAAAATGATCAGCCACTCGCTCGGGCCCATAACCGCTCCCGGGTAAGCGGCAAACATAGCGCCAAGGTAAGGATTATCGAGCACGGCAGCCTCTCCGGCCAGCCGGCTCCAAATAACCCCGGCAATGCGGGTTCCCGGGCCGGTAATACCCCAGATGCTCCACCATAAGAACTGCAGGGTCACTGTCAGGCCAACCAGGATCCCGACCATCCTGGCATCCCAGCTTTTCCAGCGCAGGGGGTTCCCGGACAATTCCTTCCTGCCCCCTTTATCCTGCCTGCTTCCTTCAGCGGAAGATGCACTTCCTGCCTGCTTGGGGAAACATCCGGAAAAACAGGTAGACCAGCAGCAGGAAAGCCGCAACCGTAACCGCCTCCGGCGGAATGTAATTATAAAGGGTTATGGGCCCGCTTACCGCCAGCGGTTCAAAATAGTAGGGAACAAAGAAAGGTTCATGCAGGGCCGCGTAAAAAAGGTAGCCGCCTTTCATGCCCAGGAAAACCAGCCAGAAATAGGCATAACCCATGCCGCAGCGATACAGGGTTCCGCTGGCGCAGGCCCCGGCCACGTACATGCCCACTCCGAAAACAATTCCACCGATCAGCGCGGTTCCGCCCACCGGAGGAAGCCACAGCCTGTCCAGAGGCGCCAGCCCGGCTGCCAGAATCAGCGACCAGCCGAAAAGAATAACCAGCACAGCCAGGATGACCCCCTGCAAGACCCGGTTATGTTTAAAGGCAAACCAGTCCCTGAAAGCGGAGACAAAGCAGAAATCGCCTTTTTGCAGGAGGACTCCGTATACCAACCCGAAACCTGCTCCCATGAGCAGCAGGCTATCTATTCCCCCCAACGAGTCCACCTCCTAAAATGATATTAATTCTATAGATTATGTATATTATAAACGTAAATAGTTTCCCCGTCAAGGGGTTTTCATCGAAATTTTGATTACCTATACCCCTGACCGAAATGGCTCTTTTGCTTTAAACACTTCAGTATTTACGTTCCCGGACCACTTCATTTCAGAGGTTTTGACTGGTAAACCTTCCGGCAGCAGGAACAGGGGCAGATCAAGCGGATACCGTAAAATTAAATTGAAAAACTGGGGCTCAGGGTTGTCTATTACTTGATCCGGAACGATCAGACTGTGTCAGACCATGAGAGTCGTTGTAGTTTCAGCCCTTGCAAATGATGAAATTTACCTCATTACGCAGAAACGCAAACAAAAAGGCTTTTTCCAAAAATAAAGGTTTGCATTTTTTACCCTTGCTTTAGGGCCCATTCCCTTAATCTGAACCCGTTTATCAGTTCAGCTGTTAATTACATAAAATCCTGGTAGCGCGACACTTCGCCGGGTGGAACGATAACACAGCTTCCTTCCCAATCCCACCCTATAATTTTTTTGAAAAAATCCGGCTCTCCCTGCAGCCGCACAAATTCCACTCCCAGAAAATCGGCTACTTTCTTTGCATATTTCGCATACTCCTCAACTTCCGGCAAATCTGTATCAATAAAGACGATCCGCTTGTAATTCTTGTATGACTCCCTGGTTATCCACAGGGCATTTTCCTCGCCGTACTTTTCAGCATACTCCTGGTATTCCTGGAGCGGATCGGCCTTTTGATCGATCCATCCCTTGCTCAGGTAGTAGGTGCCCGGGTCGGCGCCAAACTCCCGGTCGTATCTTTCCCTGGAGCCCAGCAGCAGGCTGATGCAGTCATGCACCCGGGGAATAACCAGGGTTTTGACTCCGGCCCTCAAACCATCGAGCCCCCTCGAGCAGAGCCCGTAAACAAAAACCAGCGTATCAGCCTCATGCTCTGAGTCGATCCTTTTCTGCAGCTCTTCGCAAAGTTTTTCCGGAGTCCTGTGCAGGGCATATTCCATGTATTCCACAGGCTGGTTTTCAGGCCTGATTTTTTCAACTTCCTCCATCATCGTCTTACAGCAAATTAGCTTAGTTTTTTTTCCCATAATTATTCACCACACTTAAATATTTACCACAGATGCCGCTGCCCGGTTTAAAGCTTGCCCTTGAAATGATCGGCCACTTCCTGCAGCAGGCGAAAAGACCTGGTAACCGTTTCTTCCCCGTCCTGGTTGACCAGGCAGCAGCGGGCCGGGGCCAGCCATGCTTGCTGCAGGATTTGTTCACGCGGGATTCCCTGCCGGTCCAGGCTCTTCCACAACCCCTCCAGCATCTCGATCATCGAATGCACATTCTCGCGCTCAAATTCCTCGGTCAGGGTCGGGGTTATTCCCCAGGAAATAATGCCTCCACGCTCAAGAAAACCCCTGACCTCTTCGGCGTAACGGCTAAAAATATGGCCCTGGGCTAATACATCCAATGAAAGCACGTCCAGTTCCATCTGCAGCAAAAACGACCAGTCCGGGTTACCGCAGAGGTGCACCCCCCGCGGCCCGGGGAAACTATCCAGGAAAGCCAGGTAATCTTCTTTTGCCCTTTCACTGGTATAACCGGTAAAAGCCATGAAAATCATTTCCAGTCCCGGTTCGTCCACCCAAACAAAAGCGCCATTGTGCGCTCCTTGCATTTCCCCGAACTGGGCTTTAAGCTTCTTGGCTACGAAATCAAACACGATCTGCCTGACCTCTTCGTAGTAGATCATCGGCTTGTTTTTTTCATCGAGTATTTTAAGCCCGTAGCTGACCGGCCCGATGCTCTGGCCCCGGACATACTTGTAACCTGACAGGTCCTTTTCCAGGAAACGGTGGAATACCACCGAGTACTCCGGGGAAAGGCGGAAGAATTCCTCCTCTTCCCAGTGAGGCATGTATTCTTCAAAATCCTCGTAAAACTTGTCAATGGAAAAGCTGACCACCCGCCTGTCCATGTCAAGTATAATCCCTGGAAAATGTTCGGAAACCTGGGCGTACATGTCCTCAAGAAAGCTCACCTTCGGCAGCTGGGGCCAAAAGGGTATATCCAAGCTTAAAGCCAGCTCCAGTGCCCGGTCGGCATCCTTGTGGGGCATGATCCCCATAGCCGTCGTCCGGCAACCGCCTTCCAGTTTTAAATCAATTTCCTTCATCAAGCAACCTTCTTTCGCCGGTCAACTGCTGCAGCCTGGTGATATCCTGGGCCACTTCCAGGGCGCCCACGTACCTGCCGTTTTCATCCCGGATTGCGAAAAAGATGATGTAAATCATCTTGCCCTGCAAATTAATCCAGAATTCGGCGCTGTCCCTGGTGCCATCTTTGAAAGAAGAAACAATTTTTTGCACCTGATCAACACTCTGCGGCGGGTGGCAGTTTTCCACCTTGCGTCCGATAATAGCCCTGGTCCGGACAAAAATCCGTTCTTCGTTCTCGGAAAAGTAGCGGACCACGTCATCCTGGTCAACAAAAGTAATATCCACGGGCAGGGCGTTGAGCATGTGCATCAGCTGTTTCGGGGTCAACTCTCCCGAGGGCAGTTTGATCTTGCTGGCTTCCAGGGAAGGCTCTTCGGCCGCAGTCTTTTTCAAGGTATCAGCCAGGTGGGCGGTGTCGGCAGGCGGTTCAATAAAAGCGTAGCCGACCTGGTCGCTCTCCTTGAGCACATCGACCCAGTCTGTGGTCTGCAGCTTCTCCAGGGAAGTGGGGAAAAGGATGTTTTCTTCTTTGAAAATCATGCCGTCCACTTCCTCCACCAGCGGGTTAAGGCGGTCTTCCACAAACCTTTCCACGTCTTTGGCGATAGCTACTTTATTCAGTTCTGCCTGGGCCTGTTTGAACAGATCCCTGATCTCGTTGTGCTTACCCCACATCACCTGGGTGGGGCCCATAAAACCGTAGCGCTCCAGGTACGGAAACAGGATCTGCTCTTTTCTGACATAGTGTTGTTCCACATCGCTGAGTTTATCAAGCAGGGCGGCCGCTTCCTCGCGGAATTCTACCGGATCCTTTTGCTCAGCCTTTAGGGCCAGATCTTTCAACAGGGTGGTAATCTTTTCTATTTCCCGGTTTTCCTCCTTGAAAAATTTCACCGGGTGGGCTTCGCTTTCTTCCCCGCCCGGACTTGCCTCCAGGCTCGATTCAAAGAGGAGGGCGTGAACGTTGCAAAACTTCTTGATCTCATCGGGCGTCATACCGTCGTCAATCAAGGACTGCTCCACCTGGGCAATCTCATGAGAGGAGATCGAGCCCACTTCCTGCTCCAGCTTTTTCTGCGCTTCCTCAAAGCTGAGGCCCCGGTGCAAGTCTAAAATAATATCTTTGATCACCTGCTTCTGCTTATCGAAATCTTTACCGCTCACCATACCTCCACTCCTTTTATTTAACATTCATACTGTTTCATACAACAGCATTAATTTTTTTCATCCAGGCATAATATCAAAGCCAAAGGCTGCCGGGCATTAGGTTGTAAATACCGGGCCCGGCAGCCTGCTTTGCTCTTAACCGAGAGTTGCCGTTAGATCTTCCTCGGCGGTGCTGATAGGCATAATATTAAATTTATCCACAAGGACATCAAGCACGTTCGGGGAAATAAAAGCAGGCATAGTCGGTCCGAGGCGGATATCTTTCAAGCCGAGATAGAGCAGGGTAAGCAGGATAGCTACTGCTTTCTGTTCATACCAGGAGATAATCAGTGAAAGCGGCAGATCGTTTAAGTCAAGATCGAAAGCTTCCGACAGGGCAGAAGCTACCTTGATCGCTGAATAAGCATCATTACACTGCCCCATGTCAAGTAATCTCGGGATGCCACCGATATCACCCAGGTCCTGGTCGTAGAAGCGGTACTTACCGCAGGCCAGGGTCAGCACCAGGCTATCAGGCGGTGTTTTTTCCACGAACTCGGTATAATAGTTGCGCCCCGGCTTGGCCCCATCACAGCCGGCCACAAGGTATATATGCCTGAGATCACCGCCCTTTACCGCCTCAACTACCTTGTCGGCAACCTCCAACACGGCGTTGTGCGCAAATCCAACTTTAACGCTTCCTTTGTCCTCATCCGCAGTGAACCCGGGCATAGAAAGAGCCTTTTCAATTACCTCACTGTAATCATCACCAACCAGATGTGTCGCACCCGGCCAGCCAACCATTTCCCGGGTATAGATATTTGCAAAATATGGTTCTTTAGGCTCCCTGAGGCAGTTGGTGGTCATCACAATAGGGCCGGGAAAATCAACAAATTCCTTCTGCTGGTTTTGCCAGGCGGTACCGAAATTACCGTAAAGGTGATCGTATTTATTTAATTCCGGATAGCCGTGGGCCGGAAGCATTTCACCGTGAGTATAAACGTTAATATCTTTACCTTTAGTCTGCTCCATGATCTTTTTCAAGTCATAAAGATCATGGCCGGAAACTAAAATACACTTCCCCTTCTTATAACCCAGGGGAACTTCGGTGGGAACCGGATTTCCAAAGGCTCCGGTGTTAGCAGTATCGAGCAGTTCCATGGCCTTCAGGTTAACCTCTCCGCACTTTAAAACAAGTCCTAGCCAATCTTCCATAGAAAGATCCAGGTTATTCAGCGAAGCAAGGCCTTCGTGGATATAAGCATAAATACTGTCATCTTCCTGGCCGAGGATACCGGCATGATGGGCGTAGGCCGAGATGCCTTTTATACCAAAGTACATGGCCTGCTGCAGGGAAACATTATCCCCGGGGACTTCCTTATTCCAGGGCTGCCCGATCGCTTCTCCCTGTTTAATCATTCCTTCCTTGTCAGGCGCAGGCTGAAAAGTGACAGGAGGTACAGAAGAATCAACTTTACCTCCTGCCGCCTCAACCTTTTCTTTTAGATCCTCCCTCAAACTAACCGCTTCGCGTATAAATTCCACAAATCTATCCGGATCAAAATTAACATTGGTCAGGGTAGAAAACAGGGCTTCTGCGGTAAAACGGTTTACCTTTTCATCAACTACCCCAACCCTGCGACCTTCATGGGCAAACAGGGCAATCCCCTTGACCACGTGACCCAATAAATCTTGCAGGGTCGCAACCTCGTGGGATTTTCCACAAACACCTTTGACAGTACAACCTTGCCCTTTAGCAGTTTGCTCACACTGGTTACAAAACATTTTATCCCTCCTAAAATCATTGTATTACCCAAAAATGTTGTCGTTATCTTCCCTTACCAGGTCGGCAAATGTTTCCCTGTCCAGTTCGGATAACAGGGCGTCCTGGGCCCTCTGCAGGATCACGTGCACCTGGCAGGACGACCGATTCTTACAATAGCTATTGTCAGCCAGGCACGGATTAATAGCCACTTCGCCTTCGATAGCGCCGACGACGTCGGCAATGGTAAACAACTCCGGCTTTACAGCAAGCCTGATCCCTCCCTGCATGCCTCTCCTGGTTTCCACAAACCCGGTCCGAGTAAGCATCTGAACAGTTTTACTTAAAAACGTCTCCGGTAATTCTTGCTTGACCGAAACAGCCCTGCTCTGGATAAATTCCCCCTTCGGCAATTTAGCCAGTTCCAGTAAAGCCCTTATTGCATATTCACTCTGCCGTGTAATCTGCATTATCCTGCCTCAGCCTCTCCAGCGTATTTTTAATTGGTCGGATTTCAGAACAATGGCATAAAAGAACCGGCCCTGGAACACTATAAACAAGATATATTTTACCTTATTACTATTATTTCTGTACAAAAAAAACAAATCCTGCCCGCAGATCAAATTTTTTTGTTTTTCTATACCAACCCTGACCATAATCCCCAGGTCCATATAGTACTTTGCAGAACACATTTCAGTAACCAGGTCGGCCCGCCCGCCAATCTCCGGCGGCACTTTGCGGCCGGTTAAAACCACGTCCATGAAGGCTTTTTTGGGGGTTCATCCAGTTACACATCCTGTATCATGCCGGCAAGGGACCGGTTTACGGCGTTTACATGATCGAAGTGTTAAAACGGCACGTCTATCACGTCAGCGCCGGCCATGACGGAGCCCAGGGCCACCTCGTTTACATCCCCGAGAACGGATTCACCCCCCCCGCAGGGGCCATGCGCGAACCCAAGCTTATGATCATAGCTTCCAATACCGCATTGATGCCCGGTTATGGCGGAAAGCAAACCAATCCCTGCAGGCGGAACTAGAACAAATATCTCCCTTTTGCAGTAAAATGGCGTAAATCAACCCGAAACCAATTTTCAGCAGGTAATTATCCACTATCCCACTACCACACCATCCTCATCTCCGGGCTAATATATAATTATTGCTATAGTGTTTATAAAATATAGGGTAAAAAAATAATCCGTCAAAGCCCCGCGGCACAAAATTTGCCTTAAAGAAACAAAAAAGATCTGTTTGCTGCGTGTTGACTATCCTATAATGCCTATGGTATAACTATCATTAGCAGGGGTTAAATCAACCCGTAGAAATGGAAGGCAAAGAAAAATGTTTAACGGCCCTGGAACAGCAAAAGTCCCACCAACTGTGTTCAGTTGGAAGTTGTTTCCGGCAGAACGGAGGAGATTATTTTTACCCTAATTGTTAGGGCTACCTAAATTTTATACTACCGGGACGCCGTTCCTGGAACAGGAGGTTGATTCTCAAATGATAAATTCTAAATGGTTAAAATACAGCTTGTTTACAGCGGTTGCCTTCATAATGGCCGCCCTGCCTTTCACGCTTGTCGGCTGCGCGCCGGGCGGTGGGAGCGAGGGTGAGCTCGTCGTTTACAACGCCCGCAGCGAAACCTTCGTGAAACCGCTCCTGGAACAATTCGAATCAGAAATGGGGATCCGGGTCAGGGTCCTTTCCGGCAGGGAAGAGCTGGTCAACCAGATCGAAGAAGAAAGGAACAATGTCCGGGCCGATATATTCATTTCCAACGACGCCGGGGCCATGGAGTACCTGCGCCGCCAGGACCTGCTGGCGCCAAATGATGCCCCGGCCCTGGGAAAAATCGATCAGCGATTCCGCGCCGCCGACGGTTCCTGGGTGGGCTTATCTGCCCGGGCCCGGGTCCTGATCTATAACAAGAACCTGATCAGCGAGGAGGAAATGCCTGAGTCTCTCAGGGAGCTGGCCGATCCCGAGTGGGCCGGCCGCTTTATGATCACCAGGGGCGGCAACATCTCCATGGTTACCCATGTAGCCGCCCTGCGGAAAGCCTGGGGAGACGAAGAAACCCGCACCTGGCTCTCGGGTTTAAGTGAAAATGCCGGCGCCATCACCGGCGGCCACACCGACATCCGCCGGGCCGTGGGAGCAGGCGAATACCTCATTGGCCTGGTCAACAACTATTATTACCACCTCCAGCTCGAAGAGGACCGGGATAACAATGTCGGGGCTGTTTACCCTGACCAGGGCGAAGGAGAAATCGGGACTTTTGTCAATGTCGCCGGGGTAGCCCTGATCAATGACGGGCCCAATAAAGAAACCGCCCGGGCTTTCATCGACTGGATCCTGGAAGATGAACAGCAGCACGAGTTTTCCTACCACAGCAAGGAAACCCCTCTTAACCCGGATATCCCGGCGCCGGAAGGGGCAAAACCAATCGACCGGTACAGGGCTATGGATATTAACCTGGCCGACCTGGGTCCGCACTGGCCGGACGCCAAAGAACTGATCCAGGAATCGGGGCTCGACCTCGGCATTTAAATACAAAATAGGAGATGGAGCGGTTATGGCTGAAAAACAAACACTTTGCCAGGATAAGAGCAGGCCGGCGCTGTCCCTGCAGGAGATCCTGCAGAAGCCTTCCCGCTTCCGGCTTTATATCTGGCGCGGAAATCCCCCGGGTTTTGTCCCCGAAGCTCTGGCCCTCTTTACAGCCCTGGTCATGTTTATCCCTATCCTTTATGTCATGGTCCGGGGTTTCCAGGGCGGCTGGGAAAGATGGCTTTCCCTGCTCGACACCCGCATCCCCCAGCTGCTCTGGAACACCCTCAGCCTGACTGCGGCCGTCTCCCTTGGCGCCCTTTTGATCGGGGTGGTAGCAGCCTGGCTGGTAACGCGCACCGATTTGCCCTACCGCAGGACCTGGGCCTGGCTGCTGGCCTTGCCGCTGGTAATCCCGCCTTACGTCGGGGCCATCTCCTACATAATCATATTCGGGCCGCAGGGCCTGCTCAGAAATATCCTGGGGCATTCTCCCGTCGATATTTACTCCTTCGGCGGGGTGGCCCTGGTTCTGACCCTGTTCACCTACCCTTATGTCTATTTGATCACTTCGGCGGCCCTGAAAAGGTTCAACCTCAATTACGAGGAAGCAGGCCGGATCGCGGGGCTGAGCTACCCGCAGGTCTTCTTGAAAATCATCCTGCCCCTTTTACGCCCGGCCATGGGGGCGGGGTTTCTGCTGGTCGCCCTCTATACTCTTGCCGATTTCGGGCTGGTGAGCATGCTCCGCTACACCACCTTTACTACGGCTATTTACTTCCAAACGGGCAGTTTTGACCGCCATTCGGCGGCGGTTTTAAGCATGGTCTTGATCATGATCACCCTGGTAATCCTAGGCCTGGAGTACCGCACCCGCAGCAGGCAGAAGTATTTCCAAACTGCCGGGTCTTACCGGGAACCAGATCCCCTGCAGCTGGGGCGGTGGCGGCCGGCCGCTTTGGCCGGCCTGGGCATAATTGCCGCCGCAGCCCTGGGCCTGCCGCTTTCCGTCCTGGTTTACTGGTCCTATTACGGCATTGCCCGCGGCGCCCTGGACAGCCGTTTCCTTGAATATTCCTACCACAGCCTTTTAACTGCCGGCGCGGCAGCAGCGGCCTGTGCGGTTTTAGCCCTGCCCCTGGTCTACCTTAAATCCAGGCACCCGTCGGTGCTGAGCAGTTTCTATGAAAAGCTGGCCCTGGCCGGCTACGCCCTGCCGGGAGTGATCATCGCCCTGGGCATGGTCTTTATCTTTAACAACTACATCCCGGCCCTTTACGGCACCGCAGTAGTCCTGGTTTTAGCTTATATCATCCGCTTCCTGCCCCAGGCCATGCAGGCGGAAAGCTCGTCACTGAACCAGGTTTCGCCCCGGCTGGACGAAGCCGGGCGCAGCCTGGGCTATTCGCCCTGGCAGGTTGTCACCCGCCTGATCCTGCCATTGATCCGGCCCGGTGTCCTGGCCGGGATGGCCCTGGTTTTCGTCAATGCGGTCAAAGAGCTGCCGGCCACCCTGCTGCTGCGGCCGCCGGGCATGGACACCCTGGCCGTGCGGATCTGGATCGAGGCATCTGAAGGATTTTACGAAATGGCCGCGCCGGCCTCGCTATTGATTATCATCGTTTCGGCTCTGCCCCTGAAGTGGCTGATCAGCCGTTTTTAAAGGGGAAAGTTATCTTGGAGAAAAGAGGAAGTGATACCGCCATGATTGCAATAGAACTGATCAAGGTCAAAAAAAAATATCCGGGCTGCAGCGTGCCCGCGGTGGACAACCTGTCGCTGGCCGTTGAAAAAGGGGAGATAATGACCATCCTCGGACCCAGCGGCTGCGGAAAAACCACCACCCTGCGCCTGATCGCGGGCTTCGAGCGCCCGGACGGTGGCACCATTGCCCTGGCCGGACGAACCGTTACCGGACCGGGACAGTGGGTCCCGCCGGAAAAAAGAAAGGTGGGCATGGTTTTCCAGGATTATGCCCTATTCCCTCACCTGAGCGTGGAAGAAAACATCGCCCTGGGCCCACCCGGGGAAAACAGGAAAGAAAAAGCCGACGAGATGGCCGCCCTGGTCAATCTTGCAGGCCTGGAAAAACGCTATCCCCATGAACTTTCCGGCGGACAGCAGCAGAGGGTAGCCCTGGGCCGGGCCCTGGCCGGCAACCCGGTCGTGGTCCTGCTCGACGAACCTTTCAGCAACCTCGACACCGATCTGCGCAACCACATGCGCCGAGAAGTGACAAAAATCATCAAGGCCGCCGGAACAACTGCGGTCTTTGTTACCCACGACTTAAAAGACGCCCTGGCCGTTTCAGACCGGGTAGCGGTGATCAGGGACGGCCGTTTGGAGCAGGTGGGGACGCCGGTCGATATTTACCGCCACCCGGAAACAGAATTTGTGGCCGCCTTTGTCGGCAAATCCACCATCCTGGAGGGGGAAATCGGCCCTGATCACTGCTCGGTCAAAACAGCCATCGGCATGATCCCCTGTGGCCACACCCACAACCTGCCTGCAGGCCGGCCGGTAAAAGTGTCCATCCGACCGGACAGCTTTGAGCAGGACACGGAAGGCGATATCAGGGGGATAATCAGGGAAACCACCTACGGGGGAAACGAGATCGAGGCCCTTCTTGAGGCACACACCGGCAACGGCCCCGTCAACCTGCAGGTCCACATCCATCCGGAAGAAAACGTCCGGGAAGGCACTGAGCTCCGCTTCCATGTCCTGCCCGAATTCGTGGCAGTCATCGACTCATAACTTTGAATCCTCTGTGGCCATGCGGATAAATTCGTTAATACAGGACTAAATCCTGTCCAGGAACAGTAACCGGTTACCTGCTTGGATCTATGTTGATTGCTGCCAGTAATTTGTTCTATAATGGTCATATACAAAGGAGGAAAAATCAATATGAAGATGATGAAAGGAATGCTCATTGCTCTGGCTCCGGTGACGCTCTTTGCCCTATATTCTTTCCGCCTTAATGCACTGCTCTTAATTCTGGTCAGCGTGGCCGCAGCTGTAGCTTCGGAAGCACTGTACCAGTACTTAACAAAAAAGCCGATCAAGATAAAGGACCTAAGCGCGATAGTGACCGGCCTGCTCTTGGCGCTGACCGTCTCACCTTCCCTGCCCCTTTATGTTGTAGCAGCCGGCGCCGTTTTCGGTATTGTAATCGGCAAACAGCTCTTCGGCGGTTACGGTAAAAATATTTTCAACCCGGCTCTTTTTGGCCGACTGTTTATTATTTATGCTTTCCCGGGAACGATGGATCCGTGGTTAACACCGGTAAACGGTATAGCCACAGCCACCCCGCTGCAGATCCTGCGCAGTGAAGGAGCGTTGACCCCCTTGCCGGATCTTTTCTTGGGAACAATACCGGGCAGCCTGGGAGAAACATCGGCACTGCTGCTTTTGATCGGAGCAGCCTGGTTAATCTATAACCGCTATGCCAACTGGCGTATCCCGCTAAGCTGCCTGGCCGCTGTGATCATCGTTTGCCTGTTAACCGGCCAGAACGTTCTATTTCACCTGTTATCCGGAAGCCTGCTCCTGGGCGCATTTTTCATGGCTACCGACCCGATAACTTCACCGAAAACACAGCTAGGACGCTATATTTTCGGCTTTGGGGTGGGTCTGATCATCATGGCCATGCGCCTGTGGGGATGGCTGCCGGAAGGAACTACATTTGCCATCATTGCTATGAACCTGTTTGTTCCCCTGATCACCCGCTATACCAGACCTAAAAAAAAGCCACAGACAGTTTAACCGCAAACAGACGGCAGGCCAATTATTCATTGCCCCTAAAACTGACTTTCCTCAGCAATACCCGGTTTAAATGATATGCTCCCCTTAACGGTAAGCCGGTTTCAAACAGCTGCTGATAGGGAAGCATCCTTATATCCATAAGCATTAGAGTTTACAGGAGGCTTTAAAAAAAGCTAAGCTTCGATTAATCGTTAAAAACCTCCTTTGATATTTCGCCAAGCAACAGCTCAATTTCGCTGACATCGACGGCAAGGCCCTTTACTTCGGATGGATCGCTGTCGCGCAGTGTGGCAAAAATCACCCCGACCACTTCCCCCTGATCATTAAACAGCGGACTGCCGCTGCTGCCGGGGTAGATTGCGGCCTGGATCACCAGATACGGCGCTTCACGTTCAGCAGGGTGCTTAGAATAACCAATCATAAGTCCCTTATTGGCAATCCGGGCAAACTGCAGCGGGTTTCCAATTACCAATAACTCATCTCCAGGCTCTGCTCTCTGTTCGGACAGGGGCACTGCTGGAAGATCTTCTCCCTCTATTTCAATTACCGCCAGGTCGACATGCTCAGAGACATACCACTGCTTTGCGGAATAAGCCCCCCGTCCGGGAAAAGAAACCCTGATCATCAAAGCATCTTCGACCAGGTGGCGATTGGTAACAATCAACCCGTCAGAGGCAATGTTAAAACCGCTTCCGCGGGCCTGACCACCGGGAGAACCTGAACGGGAGTCAATGAAAACCTGGACCACAGCTTGTCTCGATTCTTCCACCAGCGGATCATCGGCCAGGGCCCAGGACTCCTGAAGAAAGGAAAAAGCTGGTCCGGCAAATACTGTTAACCACCGGCCGGTCACGGTAAAAAGAAATATCAGGGCCAGCAAGAAGGCAGTCACGCTTAAAATTATACGCCGTGACCGATATAAAGCAGCATGATCAGCGGCAAGATCGCTTTCGCCTTCTTCATATTTGCGATTAATCTCTTCGATTAAATCGAGATCATGGTCATCGTTATCTTTACGTCTAACTTTATTTTCACTCCTTTATTGAGCCGGGAAACAGGGGCAACCAAAAATATGATCACCGAGAATACTTTTTGCCAAACTCCACCGCAGTTCCTCTTCTCACAATTATTACAAATTATCGCTTACCTTAATTATCGCTGATTTTTATCCTTTTGGAAACAGCAAGTTACGGCTGCCCGGCCCGGCATCACCTGTCACGTGTCATTGTTCTCTTCGCCTATTGGAGTTATAATTATAACGCAAACTTAAATATCAAGCGAGGTGAATGGCCTGCGTTACGGGTGTATGCCGGAAAATTTATGCATCCCCGCAAACACTGCCGGCCAAGTGTTGAGCAAATCAAAGGACAGACAGCAATTTGAATCGCCGGAACAAAAAGCGTTAAAAAAAAAGATCCACCGGGCCCTGCTGGAAGCAAGAAATGCCCAGCACAACGGTGACCACGAGGCGGCGCGAAAGATCGTGCGCCAAATAATGGCTGAAGCGGCGCCGGAAGCCTACCGGGCCAGCCTTGAAGGCGGCTTCAATTGGGTAGTGGAAACCCTAAAGCCGCTTGATGAGTTGATGCTGCCGGACGATGATAGTGATGAGCATTAATTTTTTCCAACACGGTCCTAAACAGCAATCAGCAGCGCTGCCACCAGTGCAACAATTATAGCCACCGGTATGACAATCAGGATAGCGAAATAGATTATATAGGCGCCGATACTTGCCCCGGTAGAAAGGCCGTGGCTTTCCCGCAGGGCTATAACCTGCAGGACAATAACCCAAACCGATAGTCCAAAAGTGATCAACCCGCTTAAGATGCTGCCAGCCGTCCCGAAATAAAAAGCAAAAAGAGTAACCGGAACAATAATGATCATCGGAAAATCGGCGAAACAGAATGCGCAAAAGAAATTCCAATAAAGACCCCTGCCGCCAAATAATTTGGCTAAAAGATGAAGCAGGCCGGTGAAAATAAATACGGATACGCCGGCAAAAGCCAGCCCTCCAAAAATAATAACAGATGTTGAAATATACAGGTCAAATTCAGCCATTACTTCTGTTAATCCCCGGAGCCCCTGATCGCCATAGAGATTAGCCAGAAAAACCAGGATGGTAACCCCAAAGTAAACCAGCAAAGCCCAGCCGATTGGTTTTTCGCGGGCAATCTCATCTAAAGTTTTTACCGGACTGGCCATCACCCCGAAAAGCCATTCGACAAGTTTATCACCCATACTGCAACCTCCTCTGCTTTTTTGAAATATCTACCTGACCTGGTAACGGATATCGGGGGGGACTCCCTCTCGCAGTTTTTCAAGCAAGACAATTTTCGGATCTGTAAATGATCTTTCCAGAACAGCTAAAACGCTGTAGCCATAATCAAATATCTGCGCAAATAGTGACGGCGCCGGGTATTCATAACGGACCGGCTTTTCGAGGTCGTTCATTTCAGCCAGGTATTCTATGGCTTCTTCAATTCCGCCCAGGCGATCGACCAAACCAAGCTCTAAAGCCTGGCTGCCGAGGAAAAGCTCGCCGGTAGCCAATTCGCGCACTTCTTCGGGATCCATATCCCTTCCTCCGGCCACATCAGTAATAAACTGTTCGTAGGCTTCATCAGATATATCCTGCATAAGCTGTCTTTCTTCGTCGGTCAGGGAGCGGCTGAACATATCCTTGTGTTCACCGGACTTAATGGTTTCAACTTTGATCCCCAGCATTTCATAAAGTTCTTCCATATCCATAATAGAACTGATAACACCGATCGATCCGGTCAGCGTCCCCGGATGCGCCACAATCCCCTGGGCCGGAGCAGCAATATAATAACCGCCTGATGCTGCCATGTCAGCCATGGAGACCACGATCGGTTTCTCAAAATTCCTGACCATGGAAGCTATTTTCTGGGAAGCCGCGATTGATCCCCCGGGGCTTTCGATCCTTAAAACCACACCTTCAATGGCAGGATCTTCAGCTGCCCGTTCAAGCTGCCGATAAACCTGATCTGGGGTGATGCCCCCGACAAAAAATCCGCCCGGTGCTTCTTGAATGGTTCCCGCCAGTTTAATTACAACCACCCGCTCTTCACCAACTCTGTCCGGCTCCCTCACCGGATCAACGCCGTTAAGGAAAGGCATTGCGATAACCGCAACAACCGCGATAACGATTAAAGCGGTGATAAACAGTTTTCGTTTTGTCAATACCATCCACTCCCATCGATATGATTATGCATACATGTTTTTAATTTGACAGGCCGATCGTTAATTCCTTCATCAGCCAGTATTAATAAGCCTGTGTTTTGATCTTTCCGTAATCATTTCTTATTCATTAATAATTCCAAAGGGTAGTTGTGTCCGTTTATGCGTTGTGTTAAAATATACTTAACTGCTATAGTTATAAATTAACACGCTGTGAGGAGGCGATCATGTGGACAAGGACAAATTTACCACAAATGCGGTCAACCTGAAAACACTGACTGATTACCAGAAAGGATCCATTGTAAGCAAAGAAATACTGAAAAAAGAAAGCGGAAGTGTTACCATATTCGCTTTTGACCGGGGTCAGGGTTTGAGCGAGCATACAGCCCCTTTTGATGCCCTGGTTTGCGTGCTGGACGGAAACGGTGAAATAATTATCTCCGGAGAGTCTTATAATGTCCAGGAAGGCGAAATGATCATAATGCCGGCTGATGAACCGCATGCTGTAAAAGCAAATGAGCGCTTTAAGATGATGCTGGTTATGATCCGATCCTGATCATTATTTACCAAAACATTTTAGCAGGAGGTTTTTTTGATGTCTTTTAAAGTCAATGATAATGTAACCTGGGTGGGCAAAGTAGACTGGGAGCTACGCAAGTTTCACGGTGAAGAATTAAGCACTCACAAGGGGAGCACCTATAACTCCTACCTGGTCAGAGGTAAGGAAAAGACTGCTTTGATTGATACTGTCTGGCGCCCCTTTGCCGAAGAGTTTGTCAGTAATTTAAAAAAAGAAATCGACTTAAACGAGATAGATTATATCGTGGCCAACCACGCCGAGATTGACCACAGCGGTTCTCTTCCTGACCTGCTGCGCGAAATACCGAACACTCCGGTTTTCTGCAGTAAAGCCGGGATAAAATCGCTCAGCGGGCATTACCACCAGGACTGGAACTTTCAGCCGGTAAAAACCGGCGACAAGCTCGATCTTGGCGGTAAAGAGTTAGTTTTTATCGAGGCCAAGATGCTCCACTGGCCGGACAGTATGTTCTGCTACCTTACTGAAGACAATTTGCTTTTTCCCAACGACGCATTCGGTCAGCACTATGCCTCAGAGCATATGTTTAATGACCTGGTAGACCAGGATGAACTCTACCGGGAAGCGATTAAATATTATGCCAACATCCTGACTCCCTTCAGCAGCATGGTCACCGCCAAAATCAAAGAGGTAGTCGGCCTTGAGCTGCCTGTAGATATGATCTGCCCCAGCCACGGGGTTATCTGGCGCAGTGATCCGCTCCAGATTGTCAACAAATACATGGAATGGGCCGACAACTACCAGGAAAACCAGGTCACACTTATTTATGACACCATGTGGGAAGGCACCCGGAGGGCTGCTGAAGCTGTTGCAGCCGGAATCAAGGAAGCCAACGACGCTATAACGATCAAACTCTATAATGCCGGCCGTACAGATACAAACGATATTATCACAGAAATTTTCAAGTCGAAAGGAATCGTGGTCGGATCGCCGACGATTAACAAGGGGGTTTTGCATTCAATAGCCGCCCTGATGGAGATGGCCAAAGGGTTGAATTTCAAGCAGAAGAAAGCAAGCGCTTTCGGTTGTTATGGCTGGAGCGGTGAATCAGCTAAACTGGTCAGTGAAATGCTGGACCAGGCCGGCTTTGAGTTGATTAACAAAGATGGGCTAAAAATGCTCTGGAATCCGGATGAAGAAGCAATCGCCGCTGCCAAAGCATACGGCAGGGAAATCGGCAGTGCTCTGTCTTAAAAAAATAAGTCTTGTCTGACCAGGTAATTAAGATTACGCACAGGACGGGGGAAATAGATTAGTCTATATCCCCCGTCCTGCTTTGAAAGCAAGCATCCGCTTAACAATAAATCTTTATAAGATGAGCTAAAACACGATCCAGCCTGCCTTTACAGTGCGCTTATCAGCCAACACTGCCTGTTTAGCGGACCTGTTTTTTGGGCTATAAAACCCTATTCTGCGGACACCGGGAACCGATCGCCCCTAACCTGCAGATTACCGATGCCGTTCCAGAATATATCGAGGAGTTTGCTCAGCTGTTCTTCTTCTAAATCAATATTATCGAGGACAACCATACCGCCCATGACCACACAATTGAGGGCGAGGAAAAGACGTCCGGCCATTTCGATGTCGATGTCGGAACGGATCTCCTTTGCGTCGATCCCCTTGCGGAACAGGTTTGTTATCCCCTCCAGCAGTTCCTGCCGCCTGTCAATCACCCAGGCCTGTAATTCCTGGAAACTAAGTGGCCGTTCGTTAAACAGGAGATGTAATTTATTGCGGTTATCTTTGAGAAGTTCGAGGTGGGTATTGACAATGTCCTGCAAAGTTTGTTTGACTGAAGTAGTTTCAAAAAGGTGTTTACTAAATGACTGGAGGTATGAATCAGCACAGTAGGAAAAACTTTCTTTGAATAAACCTTCCTTGCTGGAAAAGTATTCGTAAACCGTACCTTTTCCCACTTCAGCCCGCTCGGCAATCTCAGTGATGGTCACCTGGTAGAAATCTTTTTCCAGAAACATTTCGACCGCCGCAAGGAGGATTTGCTCCCTTTTATTCCCAAAATCTTTTTTCCGATTATTTGTCACAGTCATTAGCATAAACCCCTTTCTTTTAAGCTTCAATCTGACACAAACTCTCCTTGTTCAACCGCATAAGCATTTCACCCGGTTGTTAAAACCGGGCCGGGCATTCTGTCAGTGGATTACCGAAACCAGATCCTGGCCTGACAGATTAAACAAAATAAGGATAACTGCCATCAGGATTATAACAACTGCCATACGCAAGATAACCATAATCAAAGGCTTTTCAATTTTGCCGATGCGCCTGCTCCCTGCCCCGGCAAAAGGCTCGGACCAATCAGCAGCGGGAGAAATAATTTGTGAATGGCCGGAAAACGAAATATCCCCTGCTTCAATGCCCTTTTCTTTAGTAAGCACCATGTAAATTGAGGGAATGGCCAAAAGCAACAGAAGAGTTCCTGTAATCTGACCGCCGATAATGGTTATAGCCATTGGCGCCTGAAGCTGGCTGCCTTCACCGATACCTAAAGCCAGTGGCAAGAGACCCAATCCGGTGGTAGCAGTGGTCATCAAAATCGGGCGCAGACGGGCAGCTGCTCCTTCCACAACAGCTTCTTTCAATCGCAGGCCGTGGATCCTGCGCTGCTGGTTGATGTAATCAACCATAATAATTCCGTCGTTGACCAAAATACCGGAGAGAACGACAACTCCGATCATGGCCGGAACACTGAGGCTGTTACCGGTGATCATCAGGGCAATAATCGACCCGGCAAAGGCCATAGGCAGGCTGAGAATAATAATAAACGGGTGCAGCAGTGATTCAAACTGCGCGGCCATAACCAGGTAAACCAGCAGGGCGGCCAGGACCACAACCAGCTCAAGTTCCGATAATACATCTTCCATCATGCTAAAGCTGCCCGAGGGTTTTATTTCATAACCGTCAGGCAAGGCAATCCCGCTCAGTTCTTCAAGAGCCTCTTCAGTGGCTGTGCCCAGGTCAGTATCCCTGTATTGAATCTGAATCTGGCCGACAATTTTCTGGTTTTCACGCGGAATACTCTGTGGCCCAAAATCTTCTGTCAACTCAGCGATATCTTCGAGGTAAAGATATTCTCCGTTAGGTGTATAAAACCCGATACGTCCGAGGTCTTCAACTGTCTTTATATCACTTTTTTCGTAACCGAGAATAATGTCAAATATGCCGTCATCAGTCTCAATACGGCTGACCGGGATTCCCTCCAGCGCCTGGCGCACAGCGCCGGCCACCTGATACTGGGTAACCCCCAATTGCAGGGCCTCACTTTGATCAAGGCGAATATGAACTTCTGGACGACTATCTTCAAGAGATGATTGCACATCGGTAAAGTTCGGATGATCTGAAAGTTTTTCTGCCGCCTGAGCGTTAATTTCGGTGACCCGGGCCAGATCATCGCCGGTGACATCCAAATCCAGTGTAGTTTCCAATCCGGCAGCCCGCAGCAAAGATTCGCGGGAAAAAGACAGTTCCACGTCACTTGACAGGGCCTCTGCCTCTTCTCGCACTTCTTCGATAACCCGGTCTATTTCACCAATACGCTCAGGATCGATTTCGACCCGTATATCAGCCTGGTTTGAGTTGCCGCCGCCACCTCCCATGCCCATGAAACCGCCCCCGCCAACCTGGACATCAAAAGAATCAATTATTTCTCTTTGGGCCAGGATATTTTCGACCTCGGTCACAAAATCATCAGTTTTTTCCAGGGTGCTGCCGGGAGGGAGGGTAATATCGATCGAAAAAGCCGATTCATCGGTCGGGGGAAATAACTCAGTGCCCAGGGTGGTAAAACCAAGGGCTCCGGCAGCGACAAAAACAACAGCAAAAATGATCACCCACCAGGGGCTGCCGACTGCTGCATTAAGCAACCTGCGATAGGTAGGCAGCCGGGGCGAACCTGAATTTTCAGAACTGCTTTTACGGCTTTTACGTAATGAACGCGAAGCAAGCAGGGGAATAACAGTCAGGGCCACCACCAAAGAGGCAAGAATAGCACAGGCTACAGTCAGGGCGAATTCCCAGAACAACTCTCCCGCCAGGCCGGTCAGGAACACCACCGGGAAAAATACACTGATCGTAGTCAGGGTAGAGGCGGTAACTGCACCGGCTACCTCCCGGGCCCCATCAATGGCAGCATCAGCCGGTTCTTTACCGAGCTGGTAATGCCGGTAAATATTTTCACTGACCACGATGGAATTATCGACGAGCATGCCGGCAGCCAAGGCAAGGGCCCCCAGGGTCATCAGGTTAATGGTTATATCGGCAAAATAGAGCAGGGAAAAGGTAAAAATTATGGCCGCTGGAATACTCAGCCCGATAAACATGGTGGTCCGCCAGTTTTTAAGAAAGAGCAAAAGCACAATAATGGCCAGAACGGCTCCACCGGCCAGGGCCCAGGCCAGGTCGGCCAGGGCATACTCGATTTCTTCGGCCTGGTCAAAAACAACATCGAAGTTAATCTGGGAAAAATTACCTGCACTTTCGTTGGTAAGCTGATCGAGAGCTTCTCTCACATCGCCGGCGACTCTTACCGTATTGGCATCGCCTTCTTTTTGCAGCACCAGGCTGATGCTGGGCTCCTGGTTGTGGCGGGTAATTGAATCCGGGCTGTAGGTATCCTGTTTTATTTCGGCTATCATACCCAGCGACACCGGGTTTATCGGAAAATCATCGCCAAAATCGAGCCCGTCCATGCCCATGCCCGGACCTGATCCACCCGAAGCCATTGAGCCCTGAATTGTCGAGGCAGCCAGATCCTGCAGGCTTTCTTCGAGAAAGCGCGATGCATCATCTATGCCCCGGTCCATGTCGCTTTGAACATTTGACAACCAGGCCCCGTAATCGGGCAGCTGCACAACCGGATCCCGGCGGATATTTTCCCAGTTCTCGTGGAAAGCAACCAGCACGTATCTTGAGTTGGCCGCTGTAATCAGCGATGATTGATCAGCGAGTTCGCCTAGATCACTTTCTGTTAAATCATAGCGGTCCAGGCTGAGCGGATCAACGGGAATAATCGCCTGGTTGCCATCCCAATCAGCTCCGGCTATGATCCAGACATCTTCCAGGCGGACAGTGGCATCATCGGTGAAAACACTAAAGCTGTCCCCGGAAGAAAGAGTTTTCCGTCCCAGGGACGACAAAGAAAGAACCATGCTCCGGCTGCCCTTATCATAAGTAATATTCGGATTGGCCGTAAAAAGGCGCAGGCTGTCTTCGATATCTTCAGCGTTTTCATCTGCCCACACAGCATCGATCGGAATGTGCAGTTCACTGCTGGCAATGGCGCCACGATCAAAATCGAAATAATCATCCCAGTAAATTTCCCGCATTGGCACACCGCCGCTGCTCCTGCCGCTGCCGCTCAAGGGATTGCTCTGACCGGCCAGCATCTGATTCAAATCAATATCAATTTCTTCGCCGATCATTTTCTCCAGTTCTTTCTCGTCAACCTGGAATCCGACAACCAGGTCAGCGAGCCTGGCAGTTTCAGCATACCGGCCCAGAAAACGGATTCTCACCCGGCGTTCTTCAAGATCAATTATCCCGGCCGGCAAATCGACCAGGCTGGCCTGGAGGACATTGGCAATCTGATCAAAAGAAACCTGGTAATCGTCCATCACCTCCGGCGAGGTGCGGACAAAAACATCCTGCTTCGCCCCACCCTGAACCTGCACACTGGCCACCCCGGAAATTGATTCAAGCCTTGGGGAAGCAGTCTCATTAAGCCATTCGGTGAGTTCAACCCGGTCATCTGTGCCACTGGCCGAAACCATCATAATCGGCATCAGTGTCGGGTCAAATTCAAGGAGCATCGGCTGCCGGACATCGTCGGGCAAATCAATTAAGTCCATGCGCACGTTTACATCTTCACGCACTTCTTTAACGTTCATCCCCCAGTTAAACTGCATGATCACAAGGGACAGGCCCTCCTGGGAAATTGAGTTCAGATTAGTCAAGCCGCTGACGGCGGAAACCTCATTCTCAATTTTTTCGGTAACCAGCTCTAAGGTTTCCTGGGGGGAACTACCCGGAAAGGCGGTAATTACCGCCAGCACCGGCGGCTGAATATCTGGCAGCAGGTCCAGCGGGCTCTGGTAAAGACTGACCAGGCCAATAAGCAGGACCAGGATTAATATTGTGGCCGTGGCTACCGGCCTTTTGACTGCCATCCTCGACAAGCCCATGCACAAAACCCTCCAGAAAACATCTAATTTTTAATGCTGCAATTAAATTCTTAACCGTCAACCATTTTTTCAACGCTTACCCGGCAGTTGAAAGTGATTCCGGCCTAAATTAAGTCATTTACAACCGGCCGGCAAACGATCACCATCCCCAACCCGGCCGACCGGTCGGTCAATCTTACCTATTATAACATATACCGCTTACGATAAAACCCCGCAAATAAAGTTCTATTTTTCTGATTAAAGTGTCAAAGCAGATTGGCTGATTAAATCCCAGGCCCGGCGGACATGTTTTTCGGTCGTTGTCCGTTGGCCGATAGCCATGCGGATAGCATAGCGCCCTTTGAGGGAAGTATGGGTCATAAACACCTCGCCGGTAGCGTTTACTTTTTCGAGCAGGGCGGCATTCAGGCGAGCCAGTTCTTCTTCAGAGGCCCCTTCTTTTGTTAAGCGGAAGCAAACCAGGCTAAAATTAACCGGGGCCAGCAGTGCAAAACGGCTGTCTTCTTCCACCCACTCTTTAAAAAGCCCGGCCAGGCGCAGGTGCTCACGGACTATTTCCTGCAGCCCTTTGACCCCGTATGAGCGGATTACGAACCAAAGTTTCAGGGCCCGAAAACGACGGCCCAGCTGAACACCCCAGTCGCGGTAATTTTTAACTTCTTCATCCCGGCCGGTCTTTAAATACTCAGGATGGATTTCAAAAGTGCGGATAAGCAGTTCTTCATCTTTAACGAAATAAGCAGAGCAGTCGAAGTTTGTAAGCATCCATTTGTGAGGGTTGAAAACGAATGAATCGAACATTTCAGCGCCTTCAAGCACCTTTCGCTTTTCATCAAGCAGCGCAGCTGTCCCGCCATAGGCGGCATCAACATGAAACCACAGATCGTGACGGCGACATATTTCACCAATCTCAGCCAGGGGATCAACAGCCGCGGACGAGGTGGTGCCCAGGGTGCCAATTACGCAGGCCGGTATGAGCCCCCTGCTTTTATCCTCCGCTATCGCTTTTTCCAGTTCTTCCGCGCTAAGGGCAAAGTTATGATCGGTAGGGATATGACGCAGGCTTTCGATACCGTAACCGGCAATCTTAACAGCTTTATCGATGCTCGAATGCCCCTCTTCGGAAGCATAAACGCAAAGTGGCAGGCGTGCGCCGCTGCGGTTGGAATTAAAACCGGTCGCTTTTTCACGGGCGGTAAGCAGGGCGCAGAGGGTAGCGGTAGAAGCTGTGTCCTGGATTACCCCGCTAATATTTTCCGGCAATCCGATCATTTTGCCCAGCCATTGCATAACCACTTCTTCCAGCTCGGTGGCGGCGGGAGAAGTCTGCCAGATCATACACTGCGCCCCCAGGCCGGCAGTTAAGAGTTCGGCCAGCACTGAGGCCGGGCTGTTATTGGCCGGAAAATAAGCAAACCAACCTGGATGCTGCCAGTGAGTTATCCCGGGCATGATTATTTCCTGAAAATCAGCAAATATATTTTTCATCGGTTCCCCGCCCACAGGAGGCTTAGCGGGCAGGGCACTTTTGATCTCGCCTGGTTTTACGGTGGAGCACACCGGGTATTCTTCAACCTGCTCAAAATAATCTGCCACCCAATCGATAAAATCATGTCCGTAACGGCGAAACTCTTCATTATTCATTATCAAGTCCTCCCAAATTAAAACTGACCTTAATTCTAACCAACATCTCCCGCCGGCGACCTGGCCTTTTTAAACCTCCGGCCGAGATGATAAAGAGCAGCGCCGCAAAAAGCCAGTGCGGCGGGATAAAGAAGAACAAAAGCCTGGTCTCCCTTGAAGGCCATTTCAAGCAAAATAAATACTGCTATCATCAACCGGGCCAGGCATACCCGCTGCTTTCGAAGCATCGAGCGGTTTTTATCATCGGGGACCTGTTCGTAGCCGGTCAGCATAACCAGGATGATAACCGCCACCACAAGCAGCAGCATTACGGCAACGGTGTGGATATTAGCTATCTGCAGAGAAAGTTTAATGCCGGGAAAAAATAAAAACATAGCTACAAACAGAGCCAGTGATAGAAAAGCAAATATCTTTTGTTTTCGGTTTGCGGGATCGAAAAAAGCATCGAAAAAAAATACCATACCCAGAATTAAAAGGGCAAAAATTATTCCGTCGTAAAAAAGGATGACGCCAAGGATGATCAGCATTATTGAATCTATGCTTGTCGCCTGGATACC
>SLRT01000109.1 GCA_007130825.1 Syntrophomonadaceae bacterium
CTGAAAAGTGGAGCGGTAAAAATTGACCCGGTCAAAGTAAAAGCAGAAGAAAAGCTCGACGGCAAATATCTCTTGCGCACTTCTGATGATACGATCAGTGCTGAAGATGTGGCTCTCGGCTACAAACAGCTGATTGATTTAAAGGCTGCGTTTAAAACCTTAAAAAGCACTCTTGACTTAAGGCCTGTTTATCACCGCCTGGAAGACAGGATCAGAGTTCATGTATTGCTATGCTGGCTGGCCTTGCTTCTGGTCAGGATTGCTGAGTATGAAACCAGTGATACCTGGCCGAAGATCAGACAGCAGTTGCAGCAAATTCATTTGGGCCGCTTTGAAGGAAAAAAGGGTTTTGTTTGTCAAAGAATGGAGCTTACGAACAAGCAAATTCGTTATTTCAAAGCTTTGAAAATCAAGCAACCACCGCGGTTTTTCGAGATTAATACCGGGTAGTACTGATGCATAACCGCATAGTTACACGACTACTTTTTATGATGGGCTGCTAAGGCCCATGGATTATGGCTGTTTAGCCTTTTTTGTTACTACGCACTGTCGAAAGGCGGAAAGAGTTGCTGCCGAAAACGGGGTGTTGTTAGATTTTCTTGATAGCATCTGATGCAATCGCGGAACCAGGCTCCTTTTCAGATCATCCGTATCTGTGCTATTTGCCGGGAAATAGAAACTAGATTCTCTGCATCGTCCCACAGCTCACCGTCAGCTTCAAGGAGCCCGCAGGTAACAAAGCGCGTCCGCAAGATGAACTTGAGCCGATCTGTTTGCGGCATATTTCGGATGTTAGTAGATAACTCAATAGTGGGCACCCAGGAAACCGGCCCCTGGCTTACAAATATTGCCGGTGGAATTGAATCAGCAATAAGAAAAAGCGAAAAGATGTCGTAGCTGTTGCCGTCCCTGAATTTTACCCAGCCCTTCTGTTCGGATTTTTCCGCGGTTTGGCCTTGCATCCAAACCGCACTTGCTGGATCTATGCGCATATCCAGGTTTTCAAAGAGAGTGTAATGTGGCAATTCCGGCATCGATATGCAGGATTCGACAGGGGCTAGTTCTGGAGCGCCGGACTCATAACGCTCTATTGCGCAATCTGCTTTTTCGAGCATAAATGTACCCAGGGCGCGTATCTTCTCCTTACCATCTTGTATAAGCCGTGCTTCATAGCGATTAAACTGTGTCGAACGAGAAATCTCCTCTACAACCACTACAGCTTTTCCGGGAACACACCGGGCTATGTAGTTCGCCGTCATGATCGGCGTGAACTTCTTATCGGAGCGCTTCATTATAGCGCTGGCAAGGATCGCCATCAGATAACCACCGTTGGGATTGCCGTTCACGGACCAGTTTCCGGTAACTGTCCCCTCAAAAACCCCGGGGTTTTTCTCAATGACTGAGATATCATCATGGAACATATTTATTGCTTCCTCCTATATGCTTGCTATGCCTGTATTTATAATTATTACACCGTAAACACCTGCTTATCATGACGGCTGATTTTTAATGATCTTTATGTGTCTTTTTTATCCTGCCGGATAATTCTTTAAGTTCTTCTTGTGAAAGTTTATCTAAATTGTATAGATCAAATAAAAACTCTGAGGCACCTTTGCTTCCTTTGATTTTTAGAATTTCGGAGATGTAATAAACAATAACGCCAGTAATAATTGCAATAACTAATATCCCATACACAGCAAGTATGATGGCTATTATTCTTGCCAAAGGGCTTGTCACAATAATATCTCCAAAGCCAATTGTTGTAACGACTGCAAAGCAAAACCAAATTGCATCGAAGAAGCTATTAACATTAGAATCGACTAACCAGATAATAATTGCCGAGATAAGAAAGAAAACTAAAAAGCTGGATAAAACCTTCGACATGCCGCTTGTTTTTAATATAATCGATAGCAGCTTTAATTTGCTCATATATGTTCCTCTCTATTTGGAATTCAGCTAATTAAGATAATAATGAATGGAAAATCAAAACCCCAACCCGAGAAGCCATATTTTCTTAATTTTATCACTAAAACCAAACTTTTTCATAATTTATTTCAGCTTACTTTTGATCCGTTTATTCTTCTATGCAGATGTCTCAAACAATTACTTCAACTCGCGAGTGCGAAAGGAGTCTTTTTGTTCCAGAAAAAATGGCCCGTTTTCGGCATAATATCAGAATCTGCTGCAAATGGTCTTTTCAAGCTTTTTCGCCATAAAGGTTGGCATAAAGAGAAGCCTGGAGATATCTTGCCACCCGAAGAGCCGAAACGCATGGAACGACTTGTTATGCGCGCTCTTGCTGAAGATTTGATTTCAGAGTCACGCGCTGCTGAATTACTTTCTGTACCACTTGAAGATTTCTGGCGAAAGGTAGCTAAAGAACACGACCGATTGCCGGCCCGCGAATACATAAACTTACTTTAAAGCACCATATTTATATTTAGTTCCCGCATCCGGTGAAAGAAGGAACCGCTCTTATCACATCCATCAAAACACTTTTACTGCCCGCTCTTCCTTCTCCAGCACAAAACCGTTCCAGGTATCTGCATACTGCAAAAGCAGGGGCAGGGGCTTCTCTTTCCTGGACACCGGGGCATTGTCAGCGACATACTGACCGTCGTGGTAGAAAGTGGCCCGGACCTCTTTTTCGCTGAGCTCGAAGTGGGGCAAAGCCAGGTAGATGCTGCGGATGTGTATACTTAAGCATGTCAGGTCCTGGTTACAGGTGTAAGGGTACTTGCCGCCTTTTAAGCACTGCAGCCGGCCCGGCATCCCCACCTTGCCCAATTCGGTCAGGTAAAAAACGAAGCAGGTATTTGTTACGTAATGCTTTAGGAAATAGATAGCAGGAGTATAATTTTACTTAAAGATACGGGGAGAAAAACTCCCCTTTTCTCGGAGTGATTATAAACCTGCTATAATAATAAAGAGGAAATGAGGTGCTTAGCTGATGAAGAAAAAAGATCAAGAGTCGGTCTGGGACTACCCCCGCCCGCCCCGGGTCGAAGCCTACCAGGGTTTAGTTGAAGTCCACCACCGCGGGCAGACCCTGGCCAAAAGCAGCAGCGCTTTCCGCGTCCTTGAAACCAGCCACCCACCTGTCTTCTACATCCCGCAGGCAGACATCGTGATGGAGCTGTTGCAAAAAACAAACAGGACCAGCATGTGCGAGTTCAAGGGCATGGCCCTGTACTTTGACCTGGTTACTGCTTCAGAGCGCATCGAAAATGCAGCCTGGGGTTATGAAAATCCCCGAAGCGGCTTTGAGGCAATTAAGGATCACCTGGCTTTTTATCCCTCCAGGGTGGAAGCATGTTACGTGGACGGCGAAAAAGTACAGGCCCAGGAGGGTGATTTTTACGGGGGCTGGATTACATCTAACCTCAGAGGTCCTTTCAAAGGCGGGCCCGGGACCCGGGGCTGGTAGAAAATGTGTGCATGGTTCGAGAGAAGGTGCTATAAAACTGGACAATATTATTACTCATCCAGGTATATTTTGAATAACTTCAATGGGAGGGAACAAGCCATGATTATTGATATGCATTATCACCTGGACGAACGGCTGGAGCCTTTAGAGCGCCTTATAGCCGAAATGGACCGGCACGGTATCGACAAAACCGTCTTGATTACACCCATGGTCGATTCTATCCACCTGGGAGGAATGGCAGAAAAGCTCTCCACGCTTATGCGTAAAATGCTTACCGGCAGGGGCGTAGAATTTTTATTGTTACCTTTTTCCCTGAGTGAATTAGAACAGATATACAAACCCTATGAAATAGACACCCTCCTGCCTTTTTTTATGCGATACGGTTTATACCCGGAAATCGTTGATAAAAGTGAAGCTGACGCCGAATACTTAATCTCTAACTTGTCATCGAAATATCTGTACAAAGACATCTTGGAGTTTGAAAACTAAAAAAACAACCGCTGATAGTTTCAAAAGCAGCTATGAACCAGCAAATATTTCGGCAATTTCCCGAGATAATTATTATGAATTCTTAAGGTAGATGTTCTCCCACGCATTAATGAAAAAACCTTCAATCACATTAACCCCGGCCCATCAATACATCATGCCATCAACCAATTCTTTAACTACCCTGTTTCCATTTCACGAGCCCTTCCCTCTGCGGGCAATTGAAGCGCCCCTTCGTTGAATAGCAATCATAACCAGCCTCGGAGAGAATGGCAAGACTTATACATCAGTAGTATCAAAACCTTATCCTGGTATTTTTAAGCATTTTAGCAGGGTCAACAACCTCGTTATACAGGCCAGCGGTGGGTGGAGCCGAAGCCCGATACTCTTTTTCTAAAGTTCCTATTTAAAGCAGTCAGTATGTTTAGCAACTGGCCTAAAACCTACCACTGGACGGCTAATATTAAGCTTAGGCCCGGTGATACTCCATTTATGGAGTCCGGGTGGTCCCGGGTAAAGTAAGAGAGGGCCCTTTGACTCAGGAACAATCCATTACAAAAACGAAGAGTTTTAACCCTTAAACCGGTTCAAGTAAAATGCAGATTGCCTGGAGGTGAGGAAATGAGGGGGGATAGATTGAAGAAAAAACTATTATATGCAGCTATTACAGGTTTGTGTTATGGGGTTATATATGGGATATCTCGTCAATTTTTTGATATTGGCCGGCCATTTTACATGTATACACCCAGTTGGACGGTACGTAATGTAATATGGTATGCCGTTCTAATTTCTGTAATCCCTTCATTTTTTGGGAATTACCGCTTTTCGATTATTACTCTGGCCGGATATATTTTAGGCCTAATAGCAGGCGAAATGTTCGGGGGATTTAAAAGTGACATCCCGCCTGAGTATCTGCATTATGGGTGGGTAATATGGGGGGCTGTTTATATTTCATCTGCAATAATCGGTATACTTGTTGAAAAAATATTTCCGGGTAAACCGGCTTAAGGTCATCGCTGTAAAAACATTCCTTGTTTTTCCTACATATCCAGCAGTATTTTTAACCTGTCTTCAACCTTGGAAATGATATCAGCAGAAATAGAACCACTGCAGGCTATTAATCGATCAGGCGATAAAGAACGAATATCTTCACACTTAATAAAACTTGTTTCATTTAGCCCACCTTCCGGCGGAGCTACCTCTACATGAAAAGGAATCCCTTTGTTTTTAGTTGTTATGGGCAAAACCACAACTAGACCGGCTGGACCATGATTAAATAAATCAACTGAGATAATCAGGCAAGGCCTGATACCTGCCTGTTCATGACCCCGAATAGGATTAAGATCTGCAGTCCATATTTCTCCCCGGTATGGTTTCATCTATCATCTTCCAATCCATCTTGAATTGTATAATCCCAAGCTTCTCTTTCTTCCTTCTCATTTTGCCATGCTTCAGGATCATTTCTGAGTGCGGCATAAGCATTATTTGCTTCTCTTAAAAACAGTTCTCTTCTATAGCTTTCGACCGCTTGATCCAAAGCTTCCTGCTTGGAAATTTTCAGCTGATGGGCTATTTTATCAATTTGGCTATAGGTCTTATTATAAACCCTCATATTGGTACTAACCATAAATATACCCCTCCATTGCAAGCTATTGTTACTAATTAGTATACTATTATGTTTCAATTAATGCAACATGTTAGTATCAGAATACACCATTCCGGTTGCTGCATCAATTCATGCGGTTGTCTGCTGCAGCTATTGCTTCTGTTGTTGATTATAGTACCGGCAACCGGTGGCGGTTGATCAGTTTAACGAAGTTAATGAAGCTGGGATTAAGATTGTCTTGAAAAACAATGTGCCGGCTTGCGTTTTATTGTCTCCGGATGTTTATGAAGAGCTTAAGGAAACCCTGGAAGACTGCCGCTTACTTATTGAAGCAGAAAAAAGGATGGACAAAGCGCAAAAGGATGATTTTATTTCTGCCGAAGAAGCGATGCAAAAGCTTGGGATTAGTGAAGAATACTTTAGATCAACAGACACGGATGTTTAATAATGTGGGAAGTGAAATATTTAACTGAAGCTGTAACAGATATGGAAAAGCTGGATCATGGCCAGTGTATTGAAGTTGTCAGGAAAATTAAACAGGGAGCTGCCAGTCCCCTGCCCAAAAGTGAAGGTGGTTACGGTCAATCACTTGGCAGCAGGAGTAGCACCCGGCTAACAGGTTCCTCCAAGATTAATTTTCTTAAGTTGAGCCAGAGAGTTGTTTATTTTCTGGTTAAGAGCGATAAAGCAATGAAAATTGTTGTAATTTCAGCAAAAGCGGGCGACGAGATTTACTTAATTGCCCAGAAACGCAAACAGTAAAAATAAGCCGCCTGTTTCTGCTCACTTATCTACCCAACTTTCTCTTGAATGAAGTTTGAACCGGACAACATTAATTAGGAAAAAGATGGGATCAGGTCTAAACATTTTCCGGGCTAAATTTCGCCTTGCCCAGATCACTTCGGATTGAATATCCCGGAGCAGTTTATTAGATTACTTCTCGCGGTAATGCTCACAACGACATATACCGTGATGATCATGATCGCCAAGCGGTGCATAAGGTAAGGCAAGAATTGTAGTGCTGCAAGACCTGATCTCCCTTACTGTTGATTTGCTGCCGGAGATTCTCGGGGCCTTGCTAATTTGTTTCAGGTAATGTATAGTGCTGATGTATACAGCATAATACGCAAGGAGAGGCTTCATAATGGAAAGAACCCAAATATACCTGACCAGGGAGCAAAAAAAAGCGCTTAAAACTATTGCTAGGCAGAAACACGCACCGCTTGCCGTGGTTGTCAGGGAAGCGGTGGAACTATACATTTCTAAGCAAAAACCTTCTGCCACCGAAAGCATAAGTAAGGCCAGGGGGCTCTGGAAAGATAGGAAAGATCTTGATGCCGCTTCCTACGAAAAAGAACTACGAAAAGAACTTAACAAACGGCTGGAAGGTTTTGAGCAATGAAGGCTGCCCTCTTTGATACAAGTATTTTAATTGATTATTTGAAGGACAAGCCCGAGGCAACTTCTCTATTAGATCACTGTCTTAAAGAAGGGCAGATCCTGACTTGTTCGTTGCTCACCAAGGTGGAGTTATTAAGCGGCGCCCGGCAAGGTGAGGAAAAGGTTTTGCAAGACTTCCTTGACGCCTTTGACAGAATTGGTTTGGATGACAACATTACTGAAGCGGCAGGGCGTTATATGAGCCTATACAGAAAAAGCCACGGCATCAATACTGCTGATGCTATTATCGCAGCCTCAACCCTGGTAAGGGGAGCGGTGCTTTATACCTTAAACGAGAGGCATTTCCCCATGAATGATATAAAGGTGAAAAAACCTTATTAACTTTAAGCAGGATGGCATCATACCTGAGTGCTCTGACCTTACGCCACGGTTAGAAGAGCGGTGCTTGTAAAACAAGGAACGGTTCTTTGTTTGAAAGCATCCGATCACTAGAATAAGACTACCGGTGGGGTGGCTATTTATGCCGGGGTCAGCGCGAAGAAAAGCGAGATTAGCATTTACCACTTCAAGATCAAAGGCATCAATCGGCAGAACATATTTGTAGATGATGAAGATTTAATTAAGATTTATAGAATTTTGAACAAAGAACCGTTCACTGATCTGTCCCCTGATCTGCTCTGATCTGTTATTGATCAGCCTTTTGTTCTATTTCTGTCACACATTCAGTTTTGATTTTTTCAACCAGGAATTGAAGTGCATCTACTACATGGGGCCTGATATCGCCGCCAATGAGGAGATACATGATGTCATCTCCAACTTCAAGCTGGCCTTCGTTAAGCCATGCTTTAACATAAAAGATGCCGTCCAGCTTATAGGCTTCTGCAATAGCATCTTCAACTTTTTTAGTGTCGTAGGAAAATTCCATTCCCGTTACCAAAGCGCCGTCGTCAAGCCCCTGGCGCACTTTTGCTTTGGGTGTTTGGCGAACAACACCATTATGAACCAAAAACATTCCTATTTTCGAAGCAGCAGGGTCTGCTTTGGCTTCCCTGAGCCACTTTTCAATGGATGGTGGTGTTTTTTTATTAACCATGGCTTGTCACACTCCTGCGGTCTTTATTTCACTTCCAGGAACTCTTTCCAATGCGGCAAATCACGCTTGCCCTGTGCATACCCCAATTTATAACTTTCCTCCAGCTTAGCATAGTTAGTCTCCATACTTGTTACAGGCATAGTTTCGGGGCAGACCAGAAAAGCCCTGCCTTCATTTTCAAGTTCCTCTAGCTCGTCCAGGGTCTGATTATATTTTTTATGAGAATTCAGCAAGGAATCTGCCAGGTGGGGTTGTTTGCGAAAATATGCTTTAATTATTACCGGCAATTTAAACGGGGCTTTCCTGAAACCTCGCGGGCGGCTTAAAACAATAAAAAACTTTTTGTAACCGTCTTTTTTAGCGATGTCTAAAGCGATGCCGCTGTTAAGGCCGCCGTCCAGGTAAGTTTTTCCCTGGAACCTTGTTGGCAGCATAAAAATCGGCAGTGTTGAGGATGAGCGGACAATTTTTGCTAAATCGTGGACTGTATTGATATCATTTTTTGTGAAGTAGTGCATCCTGCCGTTATCCATTTCGAAAGCGCCGATTCGTAAGCGGGCCGGGTTTGATTTGAAGGTCTCGAAGTCCAGCGGCAGTGCGGCATCAGGGTAATGGGTCTCTTCATAAATATAATGGGCGCGGAAATACCCTTCGCCTTTGATAAATGATCGCCACCCGCCAAACTCAGGCTCGAGCACGAGGTCAACAAAGGATTTTTTGGCCCGCTTGGTATCCCTTGATAAATAGTTAACAGTGTTGCTGGCTCCGGCAGAGATGCCGGCTGCATAATCGAAATAGAGGCTGTTTTCCAGCAGCGTATTTAAGAATCCTGAGGTATAGCTTGCCCGCATTCCCCCGCCTTCAAAAATTAAAGCTGTATCAGTTATATTGTTTCTTAGAGTCACACTCTGTCTCCTTGAGGCAACAGTTGATTGACGCGAGGTGCCATTTATTTCATCTGCCATGCCGGAACCAAATCCATCCATTAGAATAATTATAAACAATGTAGGTCGTAAGTGTCGAGTAAGATAGGGGTACAAGACAGGGGGGCGCAAAACGCAAGACAGCCTGAAGGTTCAATTTTCTTGTCTGACTGTTGTCTCAATGATAGTTTTA
>SLRT01000144.1 GCA_007130825.1 Syntrophomonadaceae bacterium
ATAAGCAGTTTTGCTTCGATTGTCAGATCTATAAGTGTTTTTCTAAAGGAATAAAAGATTTTTGAGAGAATATAAAAATTTATAAGGGAATAATTCATTTTTGCCCCGTAAAATAATTTAAGTTAGACCGGGGTAAACTGCTAATAAAGAAGCGAGGGTAAAAATGCACTCATTTCCGACAATCGAAGATATCAAACATGCAGCGGAAAGGATCAAGCCGTTTGTTCATCGCACACCGGTTTTTACCTCGGTCTCAATTAATCGCATCTGCGATGCCCGGGTTTTTTTTAAGGCCGAGAATTTGCAAAAGGTCGGTGCTTTTAAAGCACGCGGAGCAACAAACGCTGTTTTCAGTATTGAAAAAAACAATCTAAAGAACAGTGAAAGATCAGTGAACACAGTAGCCACTCATTCATCGGGTAATCATGCGGCTGCGTTGGCCTATGCTGCCTGCTGCTGTGCAATGCATGCTCATGTCGTGATGCCCGAAAACGCTCCGCCGGTTAAAAAGGCAGCAGTTGCCGGTTACGGGGCGGAAATAACTTATTGCGAACCAACTCAACAGGCCCGTGAAGACGCACTGGCCTCGATAATTGAGCAAACAGGAGCCGTGTTTATTCATCCCTACAACGATCACCGGGTGATAGCCGGCCAGGCTACAGCAGCCCTGGAGCTGTTGGAACAAGTTCCTGAACTCGATACGGTTCTGGCTCCGGTAGGCGGGGGAGGTCTTATAAGCGGCACCGCCTTGAGCGTATCGGCCCTTAAACCGGAAACGGAAGTGTTCGGAGCCGAACCGGAGAGTGCCGATGATGCTTACCGGTCTCTTCAGGCAAAAAAGATTATTCCAGTTACAAACCCGCAGACAATCGCAGATGGTTTGCGCACATCTCTCGGAGAGCTTACTTTTCCAATAATACAAAAACACGTTACAGCTATCCTGACGGTAAGTGATACCGTTATTATTGAGGCTATGCGCCTGATTTGGGAAAGAATGAAATTGGTTGTGGAGCCTTCAGCGGCAGTAACCCTGGCAGTTTTACTGACCAAAAGAGAACAAATAAAAGGCAGCAAAATAGGATTGATTGTTTCCGGAGGCAATGTTGATTTAGAAAATCTGCCCTGGCTAAAACAATGCTGATTATTTTCGAAAAGGAGAAATCAACCTCTAAGGCCCGCTGCCGGCTTTTTGGAACCGGTTTGGCTGAAGACAACCCGGTGTCGCTAACTATTTAGGGCCGGGGTTCCAATAAAGAACCCATAAAGAGAATGCTGCCGGTCATTTCGTCTGCGATGGCAAAGAAAAAAGGCCGGTCGGCGATCATCGTGAATTGTTCAGGCATTGCTGATTCCAAGGTGACCTCTACAGAGGTGGCAGCAGCAGCTTTAGTTCCTTCCTCGTTTACTTCGATAAAACTTTTATGTTTTACATCACTGATGAACAGCCTTGGCGGGATTGGGCGCATGCCGCTAAAATCTGCGGCTTGATCATCGAAGGCAACTTCCATGCCCAGCGTCTTAAGGGTATCATTCAGTGAGGCTTCATATTCAAACTCGAAGCGGGGCAGGCCGACTTCCCCTTCCATGGTCGAGAAGGAATTGGTCCATTCTGTCCAGTTCCCGGCGTCAAGTTCTGCGTAGAATCCCTCCAGGCCGACTTTTTTGTCAGGGAGAAAAACATACATGCTGATCCGCTCTTCCTCACCGTAAGGAAGGCTTACTGCCTGGAACAGATCATTCACATAATAGCTGAAATCGTCTTCACGGAACATAACCGGGTGGTTTTCTTCTGAACCATCAGGCAGGTGAAAAGGTATTTCTTGCGTCAGTTCCGGGTCAAACGGTTCTGTCCATTCGCCATTGAAATAGATGGCGTTGATTAAGAAGAGGACTGTTAGGGGGTCAATTGGCGGTTCAATAATTTCTTCAATTGCTTCCCCGGTTTGCTCCTTAACCCAGTTATTGATTACATCAACTGAATCAGGATCGTCGAAATCAAGCGCATTTACTTCAGCCTTAAAATATTGCTCGTTGCGCTGAAGGAAGTCTTTTTTGAATTCAATGCCTTCGCGAGCCCAAAGCGAGTTGGCTACAGCCATTTCCACTTTGGGATCCGGGTTTTGTAAGATAGTTAGCAGGTCGGCAAAAGCCCCGTTTAACTTTTCCCGGCTCATGTCATCCAGGAGCAGGGTTTTTCCCATGGCCTCGCGGGTTTCTTCTTCAGCCCCGTTGTAGGTCATGGCCAGGGCGGTCAGTATACCAGGTGGTGAAATGAATAAATTTTCGTCTTTTTCATCCCCGCGCAGTTCATGAAAAATGTTGAAACCCAGTTCGTTGTTGGCCTCGATTAACCGCTGATCGAGCTCCTCTGCCGGAGCGGCCAGACCTTCTTCTGTTGCGAGAATCGTGCAGCCGGCGCCCAGGGTTGATACAAAAAGCCCTATGACAAGCAGCCCGCATATTCCGCAAACACTAAAAAACCTGAAACGCCTTACATGCTTCACCCTAACTACCCCCTATTTATTTTGTCTTTAACAGGATGACAATACCGGGACACAAACGGTTCCGCATTTAAGAGGAAAAACTGATGAAATGGTGAATAGATAAACATTAGATACTTTTGTAGTGTGGAATCTTATAGTGTTTTCACATCACCATCCGTACTATTTTATGGGTAATTGATGGGGAAAAAGAAATACGTTAATTTTCGACAGAACAATTAAGAAAGCGAAGCAATTATTGGGGGTCAGTATTTATGAACAATACAGAGAGAAAAGTTAAAAGTATGAAACAGCTTTTAGCCGTGGCCAGCGGCGAGCAACCTCCTGAACTGCTGCTTAAGAACGGGCGGGTTGTGAATGTTTTCAAAAGTGAGGTTGTTGAAAGTAATGTTGCTATAACAGGCGGTGTAATAGCTGCCCTTGGCAGCGGATACACAAGCGGGAAAAAGGTGATTGATCTTGATGGGCAGTATATTGCACCCGGCTTGATCGATGCCCATCTGCATGTCGAAAGCACCCTGCTTTTACCTCCCGAACTGGGCCGAGTGATCATTTCTCACGGCACCACTGCTGTTATTCATGACCCTCATGAGATTGCTAATGTTTTCGGTCTCGATGGCGTAAAGTTGATGCTTGAACTCTCAGCTGGCAGTTCCTGTGATTTTTTTGCCACGGTGCCTTCTTCTGTTCCCTCTACCGAGATGGAAACTGCCGGGGGCAAGATTGATGCAGAACATGTAGCTTTACTGCTCGAATATCCCCGTGTGGTCGGTCTCGGGGAGATGATGAATTATCCCGGTGTGATCGGTGGAGATGAAGACGTGCTTCGCAAAATTATCGCGGCCCGGAATGCCGGCAAGGTGATTGACGGTCATGCACCGGCTGTCGTTGGCAGTGACCTGCAGGCTTACCTTGCCGCGGGAGTGAACACAGATCACGAGAGTATTACTGCTGCTGAAGCGCAAGAAAAACTGGAAAACGGAATGAAGATCATTATCCGGCACGGTTCGGCCACATCCAGCCTGGATGAATTTCTCCCACTGGTTAACCAGGCTAACAGCGATTCCTTCATGTTCGGCAGTGATGATCGCGAAGCCGGCGCATTACTCGAAAAGGGTCACGTCAACGAGATTCTCAAAGCAGCGGTGGCTCTTGGCGGGGATCCGATAACCATGATTAAAATAGCCACCCTGAACCCGTCCCGTCACTACCGCCTTTATGACCGGGGGGCAATTGCTCCCGGTTACCGGGCCGATATGGTTGTTTTTGATGACCTGATCAATTTCCGGGCCAAGCTGGTTATTAAAGATGGACAGGAAGCAGCACGAGAAGGTTGCACGATTTTTGCTGTTTCAGAAAACAAACTTCCGCCTGCAGCTCAGCAGAGCGTAAAGCTGGCCAAGAAATTACGAAGTAATGATTTTGCCTTGCACCATCCACCTGGAACCATACCGGTAATCGGAGTTATACCGGGACAATTGATTACTGAAAAACTTTTACTCGAGGTTGAGCGCTTAGAAGACGGTTCGATACCGGCAGTGCCTGTACCGGGGTTAAATAAGATTGCTGTGGTTGAACGGCATGGTAAAAGTGGTCGTATTGCTGTGGGAATGATTAAAGGGATCGGTCTGACCCGTGGTGCGATTGCATCCAGTGTGGCGCACGATTCACATAACCTCCTGGTTACAGGGGCTTCTGAAAAAGCGATGGCTGAAGCAGTTAACGAGTTGGCCCGGGTCGGCGGCGGTTTCGTGGTTGTGGAAAAAGATTTGACCATTAAAGCCTGCCTGCCCCTGCCAGTGGCCGGATTGATGTCCACCGAAACAGCTGAAGCGGTAGCTGAAAAAATGCAAGATTTACTTGCTGCAACTCGTGAACTGGGTACACATTTACCCCAACCGTTTCTCACTCTTTCATTCATGGCTCTGCCGGTAATTCCTTATTTAAAAATTACCGATCGCGGCCTGGTCGATGTTGACAGTCATTCTATTATTTAGCCGTTTACCTGTATTTATTTTAAACTGATGCGTTTGCAGGCTTTTAACCTTATAGCAGGCGCATAATCAGTTTTTATTACATAGGCACGGTTACCGGCCGGAATCTTTTAAGCATGAAGTTGTTCAAGGACCTCGTGGAAACCTTCGATGCGGGTTAGCGCCTGACCCCAAGGAAAGCTGGTTCCGTCAATACAGTCACCGTCCAGGGCCAGAAAAGGAATACCCTTTTTCTGTAATAATTTCTTCATGGTCAGAGCGCCACCTACTGACTGCCGGCAGCCCCAATGCGAGAAATGGATCACTGCGTGGGTCTGATAATCTCGAACCATTTTCTCAATTGTTTCCAAGCGACGGGCTATCGGTCCGAGGCCTGGATGAGATAGGATTTTGCGGGCCAGGCTGAAGAAAGGTTTTTCCGGATCAAGGGGCGGCCAGTAAACGTGATTCATTTCTTCTGCGACGATCTTATGATTCAGCTCATTTTCCAGGTAATTAATCATTTCCGGTGAATGATACGGGCGCAGGTGCATCCAGATCAGGCGAAACCTTTCTTTGTCATCGCGGGCAGATTTTACTGCGTTATTGTTAACTATCTCCTGCAGTTCATCGGTCAGGGTTCGGTAAATATTGGGAGCCTCGGGATGCCCCTGTCCGAGCAGGGTCAGATAGACGTAGCTTAGCCCTTCTTCTCCGTTCATCGGCGAAGGAACTTGTTGGCGTATCCGGCTGATTTCCAGTTGATATTGGCGGGCCAGGTTGGATTGCTTAAAAACTTTTTCGATACGCTCGCCGGTAAGTTTCTGACCGGTTTCCTGCTCCAGGTAGTGAGCTATTTTAGCAAGCTGGTCAGCTACATATTTTAACGAGCCTTCGTTTTCCCGGTAAGGGACATCTAATAAGTAAAGCGGTTTTTCGTAACGGCGGGCCATATATTGAAACAGGCGCGGAGCACCGTCGCAAAGATGCGAACTGGCCATTAGAAAATCAGGGAGGGGGAAATATTCCAAGGCTGTCCCGGCAGTTGCACAGCGGTGAAAAGAACAGCTGTCAGAGGCAATGCCCATTTGATCGGATTGCTTGAGGAGATCCGAAGCCAGATCAAGTGAAGCCAAGGTTCCGGCAGCCGCTTCCGGGGCGAAGGGAACCAGGTCAAAAAGGTAAACCATTTCACTGGGGAAGAAAGCGCTGGTCCAGGCGACCGGTTTTTTTTGATGATACGCTTCGGCAGCCTGATCCAAAGCCATGGCAGTCATCTTTTTCCTGGCTTCGAAAGAGAAACTGCTTTTTTTGACAAAAACGTCCCTGGCCAATTTGTAGGTGCCCGGCGAAGCCAACAACTTGCGGCCCAGCTTGCTTTTTAGCTTTTCCCTGAACAGCTTGTGCGGGTTCATGTTATTGTCCTCCTTGTTTATTCAAGAATTTCTAAAAATGCTTCCACTCTTGTTTTAAGCTGTCCCATATCTTCTTCTCCGAGCTCTGTTTTTACTTTAAGGTGCGGTATATCTTTTTCTTCCATTAAATCCTTTAGCAGCAGGTAATCATAATGACACATGTCACAAAATAGCAGGTCGTGGTAGATTACTGCCCGCACCTGCAGGTCGTCTAGAAGACGCCGGTAATAATATTCCCGGCTCTGGCTGTTAAATACCCGGGGGCAGGGCGGTTTTTCCAAGTAACTGCGGGCAATCATTGCAAATATTTTTTCCGGCGAAGAATTCTCACCTTTAGGTAACGACGGCAAAGGTTTTTGTAAGTAACGCAGACCGGAACAGTTTTCCGGGTAAACGCTAAATTCCTGATGCCCTGCGAGCATCTCTGTCAATCCGTGTGGGGGCAGGCCGCCGGCAAGGAGAAGGGCGGATGTTTTATTTTCTCCTTCCCCGCTTTGCTTATCTCTACTTTGTTCTTCAGTTAAAATTCTTTCCAGTTTCCGGTTAAAGGCTTCAGGAGCGCTGGAAGCAGCTTCAATGGCCAGTCCGGACAATCCCGCCTGAAAATGAGTTCTAGCGTTGAACTGACCATTTTGAGCGATCAGTTTTTGCAAAAGCTCGTTTTTTTGCCGGTACGTTTCAGACGATCTTTTCAACCTGCCCAGTGTTAACGGCTTACCCTTTGCGCCCAGGTAGTCAGCCAATAGTTCCAACTCGCGGCTGAAATATTCTATAGCGTTTTCATCTTGCTTACGTGGGATGTCAAGCATGTAGATAAAATGATCGCTTTCCATTTTCAGCACATTGTAAAGGTGGCTCATAGCATTACAGGAGTTGGCAATCACCATCCCGTGCAGGTCGTTGTATACACCCCTGCGCATATCGCTTAAAATTTTCCGCGGGTATGGACAAAGGTTGGCCGCAAGGGCATCCTCTACATTTCCTGATCCCGTTGGGCTATGGGGTAAAAGTCGGTAGGGTACGAATCCGGCGGCATGAATTAGCTCCTCCGGTGTATAAGTGCAAAACCAGCCTACCTTTTTATAATCGGTTGCTGCTTCTCGATCCATAATATAGCCTCCATTATTTTTGACAATACCAGGCAAAAAAGGCGCCCGGTAATAATTATAGTAATTCCGGCCGCCTTTTATGAAAAAGTGTTTTAAGCTCTTGTTTGCTCTTTTTCCCGTTCTGTTTCTTTACTGATTTCAGCCCACTTCTGGTCTGCTTTTTCTCTCCACGCAGTCGCGGCTGCATCCATATTCTTGGCTGATTCATTGTACAACAGGTTTTCTGCGCCTTCGTAACTCGGCTGGGGATTAGCTTCTTTAACCATTTCTCTTAGTATTTCCGGCCTGTCAATTATAGGACAAGGGCGAAGCAGATTATCACTGAAAGGCTGCCGTCTCTGGTAAGCCTTGAACAGTGGATTGGCCAGCACTTCTTTGAGTGGTTTGCCTTTGATGTTATCGACAGTAAAGTGGACGAAAGCGCATGGTTCTACATCACCGCTGGCATTGATGTGAAAGTAGCGCCGTCCTCCGGCAATACATCCCATGGTCAACTCGCCGTCGTTCCAGAAATCAGCGATCTGGATCGGTTTGTTGGTGCGAACCTGGCGTACCCGGTCTACCAGGGCAGCGCGCTGTTCAGGTGTTATCATCAGCGAAAAGTCGGGGTTGCTGCCAATAGGAATATAATGAAAAGACCAGCCATAGAGTACGCCCTTATCAATCATAAAATCAATAAATTCATCGGAATACACTTCATCGACGTTCTCGTTGGTGATCGTAATGCTTATACCAAAAGCCACCCCATTTTCCTTCAAATGGTCCATAGCGAAAATGATCTTGTCGAAGACACCGTTACCGCGGCGCTGGTCGGTTGCTTCCCGTCCGCCTTCCAGGCTGAATGCCGGAGTGATATTGCCTGCTTCGCGCATCCATTTTGCAGTTTTTTCATCGATTAGCGTTCCGTTGGTATAGATCATAAAGGCAACATCGTAGTGTTTGCGGCAAAGATCCTCCAGGTGCGGCCACATCGTGGGCTCTCCCCCGGACATCACGATAAAATACATCCCTAATTCTTTGGCTTCACTGACGATACGATCAACTTCTTCAAAACTCAGGCTTTGCTGCTTTTCGTATGCGCCAGCCCAGCATCCCTTGCATCTTAAATTGCAGTTGCTAGTAGGATCAATTAGGATTGTATAAGGGACATTATGTCCCAATTCTTTAGCCATCCTGTTTTGTTTCGGTACGCCCACAAGCGAAGCGTTAACGAAAAAGTTGTTTATGAGGTGATTGTGAACATTTTCATCAAGTTCATTGATCACACGATTGATATACTGCCGCAGGGCCGGGTTTTCTTGTAGTTGTGCTTTGATATTCCTGGCATATTCCTTGTGATTGGAAGCCACAGCAATTTTTTCGACCATATCGAGAGCTTTTTCCAGGTTCTGCTCCGGGTTTTTTTTCAGGTAACCCATAACTGTCCCAAATACTTTCTCACCGAAAAATCGCTTACCCAATTCCATACTTTTTGTCATCATCAGTAATGATACCTCCCTTTCTTATGCTGATATAACAAATATTCCTTTCAGATCCATCAATCACTTCACCCCTACCTTCCAGTGGACAGCCGGTATGGTAAGCTGCTTCATGCCGACCCTCTTATAATGATCAGCCTGTAATTATTTTGCTATACTGGTTTTTAATTGTAGCGCCCTGCTTTAGTGCAGTGTTTTTGTTGCAGCGTGTTTGTTTTACTGGTAACTTTCAATTTTGCCGTTGATGCATTTATTGTTTATCGGTTTGGCCCATCTTTTCTTAAATCTTTCCAGGTCTTCTTTTAATATGTCTGAAGAAATATGCTTTACTGCTGTTAAAAGTAAACCTTGGAAATGGATTTGGCTTTCATTTAACTGGTAGAATATCCAGCGTCCTTTTTTTTTGCCCACCACCATGCCGG
>SLRT01000060.1 GCA_007130825.1 Syntrophomonadaceae bacterium
ATTATTGCCGGTCTGGCGGCTACCGAAGTTGAAGGAGTTTCATCGATGAGCGGCGGCATTGCCGGTGGAATTGCCGAAGTGCTGGGTCGTCGTAACCTGTCTAAAGGAATAAAGGTTGAAGTAGGCACAGAAGAGGCAAAAATTGATATTTTTATCATCGTGGAGTACGGATCGCGTATTCCCGACGTGGCCTGGGATATCCAGGAAGGGGTTAAAAAAACGGTCGAGGATATGACCGGTTTGCATGTAACTTATGTTAACGTTCATGTCCAGGGCGTTCACTTCCCCCAGAAGGAAAATGAGCAAATAGAAGCAGAAACAGTTGAAGTGGAAGAAACCAACCAGATCTAGATTGATGTGTTTTATACTGATAAGGGGGAATAAACATGAAAGCGGTAGTGCGTGTGATCATGGTATTTTTGGGGCTTTTGTTTGTCGGCGCCGGCCTTTTCCTGTTCGCTATAAACTACGACCTGATCCCGCAACTTAGACTGGATATGCCCGCATGGGCAGATGAAAACGTCGTGCTTGCAGTCGGAGCAGCCCTGCTGCTTATCGCCCTGATCCTGTTTTCGCTGGGTTTACGGAAATCGCGAAAGCCGGCTACAGCCGTGCTTAAAGGAAGCGAATATGGCGAAGTGCAGATCTCGATTACAGCTATCGAGAATATGGTCCTGCGGGTAGTGCAGCAAACCAAGGGCATAAAAGATGTCAGCAGGTCGGTTTCTTTTACCCCGGACGGGTTGGTTGTTCAGGTCCGGATCAGGGTCCTGCCCGATGTTCCCATGCCCGGAGTAACCAGTGAATTGCAGTCTAAAGTCAAGGAATATGTCGAAGAGATTACCGGCATAACCGTCCATGAGGTAAAGGTTGATGTCGAAAACATTGTCGTAGACCAGGCTCAATCCAAAAAATAGAACTTGTAACCGGATATAACGGAAAGTATCGCCGGTCTATGACAAACCGCTTGGTTCGCGATCGGCAGGCAGCGGGGAAAGATCCCGGGAAGCGCGCCTGCCGCTATAATAGAAACAATACCAGCCTGCGGCGAACAGTTTGCAGCACGGAGGTACTAACCCATTGTCCCGTCGTTTAGCCAGAGAAGTCGCCTTCACCGCCCTGTTTCAGGTTGATGTGGGCCGGTGCAGAACAAAAAATGCATTGATGCGTTCTATGGAAGGCTACAATTTCAACAGCGAAGAGGAGCAATTTATCACTGATCTGCTCACCAACACCGTTGAGCATCAGGATTATCTCGACGAAATAATTAAAAAATACCTGGTTAAGTGGGAGCTGGAGCGGCTTTCTGCGGTTGATAGAAACTTGCTGCGGCTGGCCTTGTATGAAATCCTCTACCGGGCCGATATTCCCCACGCGGTATCGATCAACGAAGCTCTGGAGCTGGCTAAAAAATACGGAAGCACCGGGGAAGCGGTCGGTTTCATTAACGGTGTTTTAGATCGTGCAGTAGGAGAAGCTTTTGATCGAGAAACCTGAGCGGCGTCTGTATTTAGGTCTGGATACATCTGCATATACGACATCACTGGCTGTTGTAGATCAGGATGAAAGGCTTGTCTTCGACAGCAGGATGCCCCTTTCTGTTCAAGAGGGCAGTTTGGGTCTGCGTCAATCAGAGGCAGTTTTTTCGCATATCAAGAACCTTCCCTGCCTGTGGCAAAATGAGCCGGAAATACTTAAAGCGGGTTCGCTGACTGCTATTGCTTCGTCAGCCCGGCCGCGGCCGGTTGCCGGTTCATACATGCCCGTTTTTAAAGTAAGTGAGGCCTTTGGTTTGTTTCTTGCGCAAACCATGGGCCTTAATTATTTATCTTCCTCGCACCAGGAAGGCCATATTTTTGCCGGTTTATGGTCGGCCGGTTTGCAGGCCGGCTGTTACCTGGTTATTCATCTTTCCGGAGGCACAACCGAGATTGTTTCCACTGCGGAAAAAAGCCCCGGCTGCTTAAACTTGAACCTGCTGGGCGAAAGCGCCGATCTAAACGCCGGCCAGTTTATCGATCGTTTGGGCCGGGCTATGGGCCTTGATTTTCCGGCCGGTCCGCAGCTGGAGAAACTGGCCGAAAGCGGAGGTCAAGACGCAATCAGGCTGCCGGTAGCGGTCCGGGGCAAGCAAATCAGCTTTTCCGGACCGGCCAGCCAGGCAGAACGCCTGATCGATCAAGGCTGCCGCCGGGAAGATCTGGCCCGGGCGATTGAAGTTTGTATCGCCGATTCGCTGACTGCGGCAGTCAATCATTTGTCCCGCCAAACAGACTGCGACTACATTGTGCTTGCCGTCGGGGGTGTAATGGCCAACCGGTTTATCCGAAAACGTTTGCAGAAAAATCTTGCGGGCCGGGATCTGTTTTTCGCCAGTCCCGAGTACGCTTCCGATAACGCGGTGGGCCTGGCCGTGCAGGCCGCACGCCGCTTTAAAACTTAGATAAAAATTATCGCTAAAGTTACGTACTATTAAAACTCTAAAAGGAATTTCTCAAAACATGGCGAAGTTATCATGGATTGAGTGTACAGTTAAAGGCTGGGCCTTAAGCGTATATATTAACTACAGATGGAGGGAGGATGCGTGAAAAGTATCACGAACTTTAACCGGGGAGGTAGGTTAAGAAATTTCTTTAGGGAGAGAGGGAAAAATGTCCAAGGTATTTTTTAGCAGCTGGAATGGTAAATTAAACGATGAACGAAATAAGAACAGTGATCAAAGGATGGACCTGGAAAAATTGGATATACCCTCTCAGCTTGAAGGCGATGATTTAAAGGCCTTTATTGGCTGGGCGGGTTTAGTGATTGTGGATCCGGAATTAAATGTGGTCGAAGCTTTAAAAGAATACTTCAAGAATGTCCAGCAGGAATCTTGCGGCCGCTGTATTCCCTGCCGGGCCGGCAGTAAAGTAATCACCGACCGGTTGGAAAAGTTGATTGCAGGCAAAGGCAGCGAAAAAGACCTGGTCTTTTTAAAAGAGATCAGCCAGCTGATTAAGGACAGTTCGCTTTGCGAACTGGGAATGTCTTCACCGGTTCCCCTGCTGCACGCTCTGGAACACTTCGCAGAAGACTTTTCCGCTTATTTAAAAGAAGACCGGCCTGCAGGGGGCAATGGTCTGGCTTACCGGCCGATTTTGACTGCGCCCTGCCGCAACGGTTGTCCTGCTCATATCAATATCCCCAAGTATATCGAATCAATCAAAGAAGGCAATTATGAAGAAGCTCTGGCGGTGAACCGGGAAAAAACGCCGCTGGTCGGCACCCTGGGAAGGGTTTGTGTCCACCCCTGTGAATCAAACTGTAACCGTCAACCTTATGATCAGTCGCTGTCGATCAGGCTCTTAAAGCGTTTTGCCGCAGATTTCGGGGCTAAAAACGATTACGATAAAAAAAATGAACTTCCCAGGCCGGCTGCTGATGCCGATAAGGTCGCTGTTGTCGGCGCCGGCCCGGCCGGGCTGAACGCTGCTTACCAGCTGGCTCAAAAAGGTTATGCCGTGACTATTTACGAGGCTCTGCCCGTAGCCGGGGGCATGCTGGCGGTCGGGATTCCCAGCTACCGCCTGCCCCGTGATATTCTTAATGCGGAAATCGGGCTGGTGGAAAGCCTCGGTGTGGAAATAAAGTATAATATGCGGGTCGGGGTAGATATAAGCTTAGATAAGCTCTGGGATGAAGGCTACAAGGCGATATTTATCGCCAACGGCCTGCACGAAAGCGCGACCATGGGCTGCCAGGGTGAAGATGCCGGCTACAAGGGTTTTATACCCGGCGTAGAGTACCTGCGCAAGATGAATCTTGGTGAAAAAGTCGATCTGGGCGACAGGGTCGCCGTTATCGGCGGCGGAAACGTGGCCATGGACTGTGCCCGTTCTGCTTTGCGACTCGGGGCGAAAGAAGTTAACCTGATTTACCGCCGCAGCCGGGCGGAAATGCCGGCCAACGAGGCGGAAGTGGATGCCGCTGAAGAGGAAGGGGTTATATTTCACATGCTTTCCAACCCGACCTGCATCCTCGAAGAAGGCAGTTGTGTCAGCGGCCTGCAGTGCATCAGGATGAAGCTCGGTGAACCCGATGAAAGCGGAAGGCGCCGACCGGTACCGGTGGAAGGATCCGAACATGTCCTGGAGGTAGATACGGTTATCCCGGCCATCGGCCAGGTAGCTGATTATTGTTACATGACCCCGGACTGCGGACTGGAGCTGACTAAAAAAGGAACCCTGGTGGCAGATTCGCAAACCATGGCTGCTGACGCTCCCGGTGTATTTGCCGGAGGTGATGTTGTCCTCGGCGCCGCAACAGTAATCGAGGCGATCGCTTCGGCCAACCGCGCCGCTGAAGCAATTGATAACTATATTAGGACCGGAAAGAGCAGCGTGGAGTCACAACTAGTGCAGGAAAGGCATGTAGAAAAAATAGGGGTTTATAAAGAGGAAGTAGTGCCGGAAATGGTCGGGGGAAGAGCCCGCCTGGAAGAAGAAGTATGCCCGGTTCAGGAAAGGTTACAGGGTTTTGCTGAAGCAGAACTGGGCTTTAAAAATCCATCAGAAGTGATCACCGAAGCGGAACGCTGCATCAAGTGTTTACGCCTGGGTCTGGCCATTTTATAACCGAGGGGAGGGTATAAAAAAATGAAAACAGTAAACTTACAAATTGATGGCAAGAAGATATTTGCTGAAGAGGGCACGACTATTCTGGAGGCGGCCCGGCAGAACGGAATCGATATTCCCACTTTATGCTACCACCCCCGGTTGGCACCGCTTGGCCATTGCCGTGTCTGTATCGTTGATATCGAGGGAATCGACAAGCCGGTAACGTCCTGCGATAATCCGGTCGCCGCAGGCATGGTGATTGCGACCGATACGCCGGAAATTCAAGAAATGCGTAACCAGATCCTGGTCTTGTCTTTATCGACTCATCCGTACAAAGACTGCCTGACCTGTGTGCGAACCGGTACATGTGAATTGCAGGAGAAGGCATATAACTTCAAGGTCGACCTGCCCGAACAGCTCGAGCAGGAAATACCGACGGAAAAATCTGCAGACAATCCTTACATCGTCCGCGACGAGGAAAAATGCATTCTTTGCGGCCGCTGTATCCAGGTTTGCCGCAGCGGGCCGGGCTGTTTTGTCTACAGCATGATCGGCAACGGGGTTAACACCCGGGTGGTTCCCTACCGTGACGGTAAGGTGGTTTCCATGGAAGAAGCAGGCTGTATATTCTGCGGACAATGCGTCGATGTATGCCCGGTAGCGGCTTTAACTGAAACGGGCAGAACCGCCGGAGGAAGAGAATGGGAATTGCTGCAGGCACCCGGGGTCTGTGTCGAATGCTCGCTTGGCTGCACCCTGGAAAGGCAGGCCTCCGGCGACGAACTGATCAAGGTAACCGTGCCCGCTGAAGGGGATAAAGTCAGCTGGCTCTGCAAAAAAGGCAAGTTTGGTGTCCATGAACTTGATCCCAAGCCGGCCGCAGCGCCGCTTTTACGCCAGGGCAATGAATATAAAGAAATACCTTATGACGAGGCTGTTAAGCAAACTGCCCGGACTTTGCTCGATATTAAAAAGAACTCCGGCCCGGGCGCTGTAGCCGTCCTTGCTTCCGGAAAACAAAGCAACGAGGAAGGCTACCTGCTGCAGAAACTGGCCCGCTCCGTTTTAGGTACCGCCAACGTTGACCTCGGGGTTGAAAAATCCTGGGCGCAGGCTTATCAGGGTATGCTGAAAATAACCGGGGGCGGAGTTTGCGGACCGACACCGGCATCAATGCAGGAATGCGAAGCGATCATCGTGATCGGATCGGGGCTCGATGAAAGCCATCCGGTAGCAGCGATGGCCGTTCAGCAGGCGGGGCGCTTCGGCGATGCGGTTATTGTCCGCCTGGCCGGCGGAAATGATCAGAGCAGCGCCTGGGAAGAAATTAATATAACACCCAGGCCCGGTGGTGAAGCCGCCGCGCTTGAAGGAATAACCGCAGCTATCCGGGGCAAAGACGTATCGAAAGCGGCCCGGGAGGCTGGAATTACTGCCGATGAATTAAAAGCGGCCGCCGGACAGTTGTCGAAAATGAGAAGCTGTACTGTGGTCAGCTCCTCATTCTTTGACTCTGCCGATGAAAAACAAATCGAAGCTCTGCTCAGCATGGCTGAAGCGAGCGGACAGCTTGAGCGCGGACGCAGTGAACTACTGCTCCTGTCCCGCTTCAGTAATGCGGCCGGAACAATTGTGCTCGGCGGGTCGCCGCTTTTCGGTCCGGGTTTTACGGCTTTAAACGGCGAAGCCGGCCTTAACCGCGAAGAAATTGCCGCGGCAGCAAAAGAAGGAAAGGTCAAAGGGGTGCTTAGTATCGGAAATGGCTTTGCTGACGCGAAACCAGGCGGCCTGGAATTTCTGGCTTCCTCCTGCCTTGTCCGTGAGGAAGCGCCGGAAAATGCCGACCTGCTGCTTCCCGCCCAGCCGGCTGTCCGAAAACGAGGCGCTTTTACCAATTCCTCCGGGCAAACCTGTTTTAATGAAACGGCCCTGCCAGATGCGCGCAATCAGCCGGAAGACTGGAAGTTGATCTGTGATCTGGCCGAGGCTATGGGCGAAAAGTGGAACTATACTTCCCTGGAGGATATCCGGGAAGAAATGCGCGAGCTGATACCCGGTTAAGCAATTACTTCCGGACATATAATTGACGGCCGGAGATTAGATCAGTTAACCGGGAGGTATAAAGCAGAAATGCCCGGCTGCCTGCAGCAGCAAATCAACGTTGCCCAGGCAGCCGGGCCCAGCTGCAAACATTATGGATGAGCACTTGACGGTTTTAAATGTTTCCGAGATCAACCGCTACGTGAAAGGGTTGATTCAAAATGACCCGCGCCTGCGTGATTTATGGGTGAGGGGGGAGATCTCCAATTATAAACACCACCGCTCCGGACATATGTACTTTACGGTAAAAGACAGCTCATCTTCTCTGCGCTGTGTTTTTTTTCGCCGCGAAAATATGCGCTGTATTTTTCAGCCGGCCGACGGTATGGATGTAATTTTACACGGAAACCTGTCGGTATACGAGCCGGGCGGTATTTACCAGCTTTACGTGCAGGAAATGCAGCCGGCCGGGATGGGTTCGTTGTTTGTTGCTTTCGAGCAGTTAAAACATAAATTGGAAGCAGACGGCCTGTTCAGGGCTGAACATAAAAAAAAGCTGCCGCTTGTTCCCCGAAAAATCGGGTTGATTACCTCGCCAAGCGGAGCGGCCCTGCAGGATATTTTAACTACGATCAAGAAACGTTTTCCCCATGTTCACCTGCTGGTCGTTGAAAGCCTCGTCCAGGGAGCCGGGGCAGCGGCCGATATTGTCCGGGCCCTGGATCTGCTGAATACAATGGAAGATATCGATATAATTATTCTCACCCGCGGCGGCGGTTCGCTCGAAGATTTGTGGCCGTTTAATGAGGAAATAGTCGCCCGGGCTATTTACCGTTCATCCAAGCCGGTTGTTTCGGCGGTGGGGCATGAAACTGATTTTACCATAGCCGATTTCACTGCCGATGTAAGGGCGCACACTCCGACGGAAGCGGCAGCGGCGGCGGTGCCAATTTATGATGAGCTGCTGTTGGATATCGGTCAATTACGCAACCGGGCCGGCCTGGCCCTGCACAACCGGGTGCAGCAGGAAAAGCAGCGGCTTGACCATGTAGTCGGTGAACGATTTTTCCGCCGGCCGCGGGAACGGATCAAAGTATTGCGGGACTCTCTGGAAAATAACGAGACGAAACTGCGGCGGGAGATTGTGCGTGTGCTGCAGTTGAAGGGGATCAAGCTGACCGCCCTGGTTGATAAGCTGGAAAGCTACAGTCCTCTGAAAGTGATGAGCCGGGGTTACAGTTTTTGCCGCGACGGGCAGGGTCGCATTATCCGCTCGATTAAAGATATCCGCATTGGCCAGCTGCTGCATCTGAGTTTCAAGGACGGAAAAGCCGAATGCCGCGCTGAAAAGGTTGAGGAGGACTGTATCGTTGACCGATAAAAAAATTGAAGAGATGACTTATGAAGAAGCGGTAAAGCGATTGGAAGAAATCGTCAGCCGCCTGGAAAATGCCGAAATACCCCTGGAGGAATCGCTGTCTTCTTTCCAGGAAGGAATTGCCCTTTCCCGTTACTGCCGGGAAAAACTGGCCGAAATCGAATACCGGGTGGAATACCTGCTTAAAGAAGAACAGCAGCAGTCTTTTGATCTTGAAGGCGGCAAGACAGGGGAGAATAATGGTGATGGAGACGAAAAATGATCGATATTGATCAATACCTGGATGAGAAAAGAAAGAAGGTCAACCGGGCCTTAAAAAAATTCCGGGCGCAGTCCGGACCGGCTGCGGTCATCGATGCGATGAACTACAGCCTGGAAGCCGGAGGAAAACGGCTCAGGCCGATTCTTACCCTGGCGGTTGCCGATACCCTCGGTTCAGAAGATGATTCGATTATCGACGTGGCCTGCGCTTTAGAGCTTGTGCACACCTACTCTCTGATCCACGATGATCTTCCGGCCATGGATGACAGCGACCTGCGCCGGGGAAAGCCAACCTGCCACAAGGTTTACGGCGAAGCAATCGCTGTTTTGGCCGGTGATGCTTTGCTGACCCTGGCTTTTGAGGTTCTCGGCAGCTACGGCCGGCAGGAAGGGTATGCCGGTAAGGCGATAAAAATTATTGCCGAACTGTCCGGGGCATCCGGGGTACGGGGTATGATCGGCGGGCAGGTTCTCGATCTTGAAGCCGAAGGTAAAGAATTGACCAGGGCCGAAGTAGAGGATATCTCTGCGAAGAAAACCGGTGCCCTGCTGCGCGCGGCAGTCATTTGCGGAGCTATAGCCGCCGATGCCAGTTTAGAAGAACAAAAAATACTCAGCGCTTATGCTTCCAATATCGGAACCGCTTTTCAGATTACCGATGATTTGCTTGATCTGGAAAGCAGCGCAGAAGAATTAGGCAAACCGGTTGGAGCGGACCGGGAACGCTTTAAACCGACCTACCCGGCAGTCATCGGCCCGGAAGAGGCCAGGCGGGAAGCGGAAATATTTTATCAGCAATCGGTTGCATCGTTAAGAAACCTAAACCAGCCTGCGGAGCTGTTACAGGAACTGGCCCGGAAGCTTGTTTTTCGGAAAAAATAAGGGCTCTAGTGCCATACTACAATATGGCGCAGTAATTTAAGCGTTTATGATACCGTCTGTCTTTTTAAACTGGCAGTCGAGCCGAAATATAATCCCCGGCGTGTTGTTTGTAAACAAAGGTTGTGCTATGATATGGTACTGAAGACAGCATAAGTGGTGCAGTATTCTAGTTGGCGCTCCTTTTCGAAAACGGGCCTAAAAATCCGTTAAGGGCACATCGATGAAGTTCCTGGTGGTGGCCGCCGACGCCCAGTCGGGGGCTGCTGCTGGGAGTTAAGAAGGATGGGGCGATCTACAATGGCATGTAGGCGTTGACCCTGCCTTCGTGGAGACCCAATGTCCGTGGCGTATTGTTCACAAAAACAAAAGGTTACGGCTTGGGCATGAACCTGCATGCGGTGCGAAGCTGTGTGCAGTGTAGCCTGCCTTGAGTGGAAAGGGTGGAGGAGATTAATCTTTCTCTTAAACCCTTTCTGCAAAAGAGGCTAGGAAAGACAAGGCGCCAGGGAGGAAATCTCCTAGACTGCTCTCGAAGGAGAGGCAGGCCAGGGATTAAAGTGTGAGCTGAGTGGTAATCCAGCTCCGCCGGTGGTGACACGGCGGGGATAGTCTTAAAAGGGAACTGCCGGCTCGGCAACGAGAGGTGATTATCCGGGAAATCCTGCTGGACCTAAGCCGCAAAGTTTACCTGGCCTGTCACCACTTATGTTTTTTTCTACAAAGGTGATATAATTTGGCAGATAAAAGAAAAAGTCGTCGCCGGATCCGCTGGATATTTGTTATCTCAATTTGGACATTTTTTTTAGCTGTTGCGCTCAGCTTTTTATCACATTATTTTTTAAATGAAATAGAGTCAATTGCCGCTTCTTTTTTGATTTTACTGCTGGTCGTTTTAATCGGGATTATTTTTGACCTGATCGGCACCGCGGCGGCGGCAGCTGATATCGGGCCTTTAAACGCCAAGGCTGCCCGCAGGGTCAGCGGAGCAAAATGCGGAGTCAATCTAGTCAAAAATGCAGAGCGGGTTGCAACTTTTTGCAATGATGTCGGCGGCGATATCAGCGGTATAATCAGCGGCACGCTGGTGACTGTAATCGTTTTCAAGCTGGTGGTGAACTTTTCTCATCATCAGGAAGAATTCTATCTCGGTATCCTGCTGACCGCATTGATTGCCGCTTTGACAGTCGGAGGTAAAGCATGGGGTAAAATTATTGCGATCAATTATTCGACCGAAGTGATCCTTTTTGTCGGTTCGGTGATCACTAAACTGCTCCGACCGTTTGGCTGGGTTTATAAAAGTGGTAATAACTGAGAGGTGGTATGATGGAAGGTGTGCTCGGCGGTTTGAAACTGCCCGATGACTTAAAAGGCTTGGATGCGGATCAATTAAATGATGCTGCTTCTGAAATGCGTGAATATATGATTAAAACAGTGGCCGAAAACGGCGGCCACCTGGCGGCAAGCCTGGGGGTTGTCGAATTGGCCCTGGCTTTGCATAGTTATTACCACAGCCCGAAAGACCGCATTGTCTGGGATGTCGGTCACCAGAGTTATCCGCACAAGTTACTGACCGGCCGGTGGAAACATTTTCCCACTTTACGCCAGTTCGAGGGTTTATGCGGTTTTCCAAAACCCGCTGAAAGTGAACATGACCCTTTTCTTACCGGTCACAGCAGCACTTCGATATCGGCGGCGCTCGGTCTGGCCCTGGCCCGCGATTATAACGGTGATGATTACAAGGTCATCGCTGTTATCGGCGATGGCGCTTTAACCGGCGGCATGTCTTTTGAGGCCCTGAATCACGCCGGACATATCAAGGCCGACCTGCAGGTTATCCTTAATGATAATGAAATGTCAATCAGTTCAAACGTGGGCAGCCTGTCCGCGTACCTGGGGCGCATCCGCTCCGATCCGAAATATTCCCGGCTGAAAAACGATTTCGAGAGTTTTGTCAGCCGTGTACCCTTGATCGGCAGCAAGGCTGTCGACTTTGCGGAAAGAATAAAGGGTGGCTTAAAATACATAGTCATGCCGGGGATGATTTTTGAAGAACTGGGGTTTACCTATTTCGGTCCGGTCGACGGGCATAATGTAACAGCAATCAAAAATATTCTCAAACAGGCCGATAAGATGAAAGGGCCGGTTTTGGTCCACGTGGTTACAGAAAAAGGGAAAGGTTATCATTATGCCGAGCGATCACCGGAAGTGTTTCATGGTATCGGTCCCTTTGACTTGAATAACGGCCTTCCGCTCAAAAAAAAGAAAGGTTCTTCCTATACTGAAATATTCGGACAGACCCTGATGCAGTTAGGCCGGCAAAACAATAAAGTGATGGCCATAACCGCCGCGATGACCGGCGGCACCGGCCTTGGGGCATTCGCCCGTGAATTTCCGGACCGGTTTTATGATGTCGGTATTGCCGAACAGCATGCGGTTACCCTTTCTGCCGGTTTAACTGCCGGGGGGATGCGGCCGGTCGTGGCTATCTACAGCACTTTTCTGCAGCGCGCCTACGACCAAATTTTACATGATATTTGTCTGCAACACCTGCCTGTTGTTTTTGCGGTTGACCGGGCCGGCATAACCGGTGAAGATGGTGAAACCCACCAGGGGCTTTTTGACTTAAGTTTTCTGCGTAATATTCCGAACATGTCGATCATGGCCCCGGCCAATGAAGATGAACTGCAGCACATGCTGGTAACCGCACTGGATTATGACCGCGGCCCTGTTGCCGTGCGTTATCCCCGGGACAAGGGGGAAGGGGTGGAACTTGCTCAGCCGCACCCTATTCCCTGGGGCCGTGGTGAGTTGCTCAGGCCGGGCGAAGACTTATTGATTATTGCCGCCGGCACGGTGGTTAACTCTGCTGTGCAGGCTGCCGACCGGCTTTTTTGGCAGGGGATAAAAACAGCAGTAATCAATGCCCGGTTTGTTAAACCGCTTGATGAGGAACTGATAATAAACTGGGCCCGGAAGTGCAGCCGCATAATTACTGTCGAAGAAAACGTTTTAGACGGTGGGTTCGGCAGCGGGATTTTGGAGTTATTTGAAAAACAAGGCCTCTTTTTGCCGGTAAAGCGTTTGGGTATTAACGACCGGTTTGTTGAACACGGAACCAGATCAAAACTGCTTTCCTGCTACAACCTTGATACCGAAGGTATTTATAATGAGGCCCTGGCTTTCGCCGGGGAAAAGGCCGTGAAAAATCAGAGTTGAAACGGACCGGGCAAAAACACCGCCTTGATCAACTCCTGCACAGGCGCTATCCGGAATTGAGCCGCAGCCGTGTGCAATCAGAAATCATGGCCGGAAATGTGCTGGTCGACGGCTCCAGCTGCGATAAGCCGGGTACCCTGGTGTCAGAAAATGCCGCAGTACAGCTTTTAGAGCCCGACAATCCGTATGTTAGCCGCGGCGGCCTGAAGCTGGAAGGCGCTTTGTTTGACCTTTCAATCGCGGTCAAAGATCTTGTTGTCCTCGATGTCGGTGCTTCGACCGGCGGTTTTACCGATTGCCTGTTAAAAAAAGGGGCCGGACTGGTTTATGCCCTGGATGTGGGTTACGGGCAGCTTGATTTTAGCCTGCGTAACAACCCCAGGGTTGTGCTTATGGAGCGCTTTAATGTTCGCCGGCTCAAAACACATGATATTCCAACCGTGCCGGATCTGGCCGTAGTTGATGTTTCTTTTATTTCACTGGCCAAGGTTTTACCGGTTCTCGGCCAGTTGAAAGTTACGTCTGTCCTGGCGCTGGTTAAGCCGCAATTTGAAGCAGGCCGCCGGGAGGCGGGGAAAGGCAAAGGGGTAATCCGCGATCCGGACCTGCACCGCAGGGTGTTAACGGAAAATGTGGCCGCAGCTTTGGAAATTGGTTATTACTGCCGGGGAATGACTTTTTCAAAATACCCCGGTCCTAAAGGCAACCTGGAATTTTTTATATATTATGCCGACCAGAAAAAAGAACCAGGGTTTTGTCAACATGACTATACTGCAGAGGCAGCCCGGGTTGTCGAGCAGGCCCATAGTTTACTTTTAAAGGAGAAAAAGTAGGCTGTTAAGAAGGATATCCGGCTGAAGCGAAGAATCTACGGATACGTTCGGCTGAAGGAGGACAACGATTAACCGGATGAAGGATCTAGGAATAATTCCCAACTGGCATAAGCATAATACCGCCCTGGTTGTTGATAAAATAAAATCTTTTTTTCAGCAGCGCCGCATTCCCCTGCGAATCGTCGCCGGTGACCAGGCTGATTTTTACAGCGGTGTATCTCTTGCCGAGCAGCTTTCCGGACTGTACGATAAACTGGCAATGATTATTGTCGTCGGCGGTGACGGCACTATTCTCCGGGTAGCCCGGGATCTTGCCGATTGGAATTTGCCTGTTTTGGGGATAAATCTTGGGCACAAGGGTTTCCTGGCCGAGATTGAAGTCGAGCAGATGGAACGCTTTCTGCAGTATATCGCCACGGAACAATATGATTTTCAGGAGCGGATGATGCTGGAAGCGCTTTTGTACCGTAAAGAAAAGCAACTTGGTTCTTACCTGGCCCTAAACGATATTGTCGTGGCCAGGGGACCGTTTTCCCGCAATATAAAAGTGGATTCATTTATCAATAACGATTTTATGGAAAGTTATTCCGGGGACGGCGTGATTATCGCCACTCCCACCGGTTCAACCGCTTATTCGCTTTCTGCCGGCGGCCCGATCGTTAATCCGATCATGGAACTGTTTGTAATTACTCCCATTTGTCCGCACAGCCTCTATAATCGTTCGGTGATCATTAGCGGGACTGATACGATGAGTTTAAGGGTCGATTCCCGGCAGGTCGAGGTTGTTTTGACGGTTGACGGTCAGGTGCGTTTTACTCTTGAAAGTGATGATCAGATCATCGTTCGCCGGGCGGAACAAAAGGTCAAGCTGGTTTGTTTCCATGAAAACTCCTTTTACCGTTTACTGCATCAAAAATTAAAGGCTTAATTTTCGCGGGAGGCACGAGTGAATGCTTTTTGAACTGCGGGTATCCAACTTCGCCTTGATCGAAGATCTTAACTTTAATTTTAATCCCGGTTTAAATATTCTAAGCGGTGAAACCGGAGCCGGTAAATCCATTGTGATTGGAGCGATAAACCTGCTTCTGGGCGAACGGGCTGCCGTGGAGCAAATTCGCCAGGGCAAAGATTCCGCTTACGTCGAAGGCGTCGTCGGCTATAATTCCCTGCAGCAAAGTGAAATAGACAGCCTGCTGGAAAAGGCCGAAATAGAAAAGAATGACGAACTGATTATTGCCCGGGAGCTTTATCGCAACGGGCGCAGTGTGGCCCGGGTCAATGGCCGGGCAGTTCCGGCTTCATTTTTAAAGGAAATAGGCAAATACCTGGTCGATCTGCACGGGCAGCATCAGCACCAGTCTCTTTTGCGTCCGGAAAAACATCTCGAACTGCTTGATTCCTTTGGCGATGAAAGAATCGGCGACTCCCGCGACAGGGTGGAAAAACTGTACAAGAAGAGGCAGGATTTAAAAAAAGAGCTTTCCACACTGGGCAGCAACAGCGCTGAGCGTGAGAGACGCCTGGATGTTTACGCGTTCCAGTTTAATGAAATAAATAATGCGTCACTGCAGCCGGGCGAGGATGAAGAGCTGAAAAGGCGGGAAAAAGTACTTGCCAATGCGGAAAAAATATGGAGCATCACAGCCGAAGTTTACGCTGATATCTATAGCGGCAGCGATGACGGTTTGGCCACAGCGATCATTGACCGCCTTAATAAATCGCGAAGCCTGCTGGCTGAAGTGGTAAATATTGATCAAAACCTCGCTCCATTACTGGATCTGCTGGAAAGCACTTCCGCGCAGTTGGACGACGTATCTCACGAGCTGCGTGATTATCAATCCAAACTGGAATTTGATCCCTCGGAGCTGACCATGATCCAGGATCGCCTCAATTTGATCAATAGTTTGAAACGAAAATATGGTTCTACGATTGAAGAAGTCATGAATTTCGCCGGACAGATTGAAGAAGAGATGGAGCGGCTGCAAAACAGCGAAGCGATGGCTGAAAAGCTGGAGCAGGAAATTGATGCAGTTGAAACAAGTCTTGGCGAAGAGTGTCTGCGTTTGCGCGGCCTGCGCCGGGAAACAGCGAAAACCCTGGAAGGGCTGCTGGAAGATTGTTTGCAGGAACTGGCCCTGCCCAATGCCCGGTTCGCGGTCAGTTTTACTGAAAAAGAAGAGTTTTCCCCGAAAGGGATGGACCAGGTAGAGTTTCTTTTCAGCGCAAACCGGGGTGAAGAGGTTAAACCGCTGGCAAAAATAATTTCCGGTGGAGAGGTTTCACGGGTAATGCTCGCTTTGAAAACCATCCTGGCCCGCCAGGATCTTATCCCGACCCTGATATTTGATGAGGTCGATGCCGGCATAGGAGGAACGACAGTCCAGGCTGTGGCTGAAAAACTGGCCCAGCTGTCCGGACACCACCAGGTTATGTGTGTCACTCACAGCCCGCAGATCGCCGCCATGGCTGATTGTCATTACAGCCTGTACAAGGAAACCGTCGCTGATCGGACTTTAACCAAATCTGCGCTGTTATCTGCAGAAGAAAGGCGGGAAGAACTGGCGCGTATGCTTGACGGGGCGGGAATCGACCAGGTCAGCCTCAAGCATGTCGATAATGTCTTGGAAAGGGCCAGGCAATTTAAGGAAAAATCAGCCGGCTGATAGCCCGGTAACCCGGGGGAGGGTTTGCAATGCGGCTTGAAAATATGATGACCAGTGATTTTGCCACGTTGCGACCAGATAACAGCCTGCGGTGTGCGCTTCAACGGCTGCGCAACAGCCGGCGTGACGGTTTGCCTGTGTTGAACGGAGACGGCTCGCTGGCCGGGATTTTTACCAAGACGAACCTTTATGATGCCCTGCTTAAAGACAGCAGCCTGGATCAACCGGTCGAGCCGTTTTTCAACCGTAATGTGGTCAAAATAGCCAAAGATCTTACATATGATCAAGTAATCGATGCTGTCCACCGGATTCCGGTTGGAACCGGAGTAGTCGTCGATAAAAACGGCATGGCAGTAGGCCTGTTTACCAAGGTGGAACTGATCACATCGTTGTTTAAGGAAGAAAGAATGCTTAATACCAGGTTGAAAGCGATGTATCAGGCTATGCACAATGCTTTGATTTCAGTTAACGAAGAAGCCCGGATCAACTTTATAAACCGAGCGGCGGAACAGCTTTTTGACATTAAATACAGGCAGGTAAAAAATCGGCTGCTCGGGGAAGTTTTACCCGGACTGGATATGGATGCAGTCCTTGGCCGGGGACTGGTCGAGATCGGGGTTAATTATACTACCGGCAAAGCAACAACCATGGTGAATAAAACGCCGCTTGTTGATAATAAGCGGGTGGTCGGCGCGATCGCAATATTTCAGGACATTACCGACCTGGAATCGATTGCGCAAGAAATGGAGACGGTAAAAAGGCTCAACCAGACCTTGCGAGCGGTGCTGGATATCGGCTATGACGCCCTGGTGGTCGTCAATGAAGAGGGTCTGGTTGTCCTGGTCAATAGCATTTTTTTGGATTTTGTCCGGCTTAAACAAAAAGCGGTAATTTACCGGCCGATCAGCGAAGTGCTTGAAAACAGCCGGCTGCATATCGTGGCCAAGACCGGTATTCCCGAGCTTAATGACATTCAGTTTATCGGCGGCAAACCGTACGTGGTTTCAAATCTGCCGATTGTCAGGGAGGGGCAGATTATCGGCGCTGTCGGTAAAATAAGTTTCCGCCGTGTCGAAGAACTGCGCGACCTGGCCCAAAAGCTGGAAGCTATGGACAGCAGACTGACCCACTTCCAGGAAGAGTTAAAAAAAGCGCGGTTCAGGCAGCGTCCTTATCGTTTTGCAGATATTATTACCCTTAACCAGGCCACACAGGACGTAATCCAGGAAGCCAGGCAGGCGGCACAGGGCCTTTCAACAGTCCTGGTCAGCGGCGAAAGCGGTGTCGGTAAAGAATTGGTGGCCCAGGCCATCCATCAGTCCAGCCCGCGCTGCGATGCTCCTTTTGTCAAGGTAAACTGTGCCGCGATTCCCGAAAATCTCCTTGAATCGGAATTTTTCGGCTATGTGCAGGGAGCATTTACCGGCGCTCAGCCGGGAGGCAAACAGGGCCTGCTTGATATGGCCGATGAAGGGACGCTTTTTCTTGATGAAATCGGCGACATGCCCCTGTCGCTCCAGGGTAAATTGCTAAGGGTTTTGCAGGATCAGACCTTTGAACGGGTTGGCGGAACCTCGACGATAAAAGTGGACATCCGCTTTATCGCCGTAACTAATCAGGACCTTGAACAAAAAGTCAGGGAAGGCTATTTTCGCCGGGATCTTTTTTATCGCCTGAATGTGATCGCGATTCATATCCCGCCGCTGCGGGAACGCCTGGAAGACATACTGCCCTTGGTTCATGCTTTTTTTCGTAAATACAACGATATTTTCGGTATGCAGGTCAGCGATATTTCATCCGAAGCTCTCGCGGCCTTTCGCGCCTATTCGTGGCCCGGAAATGTGCGGGAACTGGAAAATGTTGTCGAACGGGCCATGAATTTTACCAACGAAAATATAATTGCGATCGAACACTTGCCGCCGCATTTGCGCCGCGGCGGGACCGGACAAAAGCTTCAGGAAAACAGTAAAGCAGCAGGAGAAGGAAGGGTTGAAAAAACAATCCCTGCTTTCCGTTTTAAACGTGAAGAGCTGGAACGTGATACGATTCTTGCGGCCCTGCAGCAGAGCGGCGGAAACAAGAGCGAGGCCGCCCGTTATCTTGGTATGAGCCGCTCATGGCTTTATGAAAAAATCAATCGGCTTGGCATCAAATAACCGGGAGGACATGACATGGATTTTGAGCTGACCACGGAGCAATTAAACATGCAGCAAATGGCCCGCGAATATGTGGAAAAAGAAGTAATTCCGGTAGCCGCGGAATGTGACGAAAAAGAGGAAATGCCGGTTGAACTTGTCCGCCGGATGGTTGCCGAAGGTTTTTCGACCATTGCTATCCCGGAAGAGTATGGCGGAGCCGGCATGGATGACGTCACTCTTTGCCTGGTTAACGAAGAACTTGGCCGTGGCTGTGCCGGTATCGGCACCGGGGTGGGTGCTAATTCGCTGGCAGCTTTACCCATCCTGTTGGCCGGAAGTGAAGAACAGAAAAATAAATACCTGAATGATATTTGCAGCGGCAAACTGGCTTCGTTTTGCTTAACCGAGCCGAACGCCGGATCAGACGTAAGTTCAATATCAACCACAGCCATTAAAAACGGTTCCGAATATGTTATTAATGGTAGTAAATGCTTTATCACAAATGGGACCTATGCCGATTATTATGTCGTCTTTGCCCTGATTAATCCCCAAAGGGGAGCGCGGTCGCTTACCCCTTTTGTGGTGGAAAAAGGGACCGACGGGTTAGATGCAAGCAGAAAAGAGCGGAAAATGGGCATTCGCGCCAGTAACACCGCGGAAGTCGTTTTCAATGAAGTACGCGTTCCTGAAGAAAACATGTTAGGTAAAGAAAGCGGCGGTTTTAGAACCGCAATGGAAACATTTGATATATCCAGGCCGATGATTGCCGCACTGGCCGTAGGTCTGGCCCGGGCTGCTTACGAGGCTGCAGCGCAGTATGCCCGGCAAAGGGTCCAGTTTGGCAAACCGATAATCCAGCAGCAGGCAATCCAGTTTATGCTGGCTGACATGGCCATGGAAATTGAAGCGGCACGCTTTCTTTATCTGCGGTCGGCCGGGATGGTCGGTAAAAAAGATAAGCGGATTTCTGCTTTTTCGGCAATGTCTAAAGCATATGCCGGGGATATGGCCATGCGGGTGACAGTCGACGCCTTGCAGATCCTTGGCGGCTACGGCTATACCAGGGAATACCCCCTGGAAAAGTATATGCGTGATGCTAAGATTATGCAGATTTATGAAGGAACCAGCCAAATTCAAAGATTGATCATCGCCAACAGCATTATTGGCGGTAAACTTTAACTGCGGGGTGTTAATGATTAAAAAACAACTTCAGGAGCACACATTATCCACCAGTTATCTCTACCGGGGCAAGATAATTAATGTGCGCCAGGACCGGGTAAAAGACTACCGGGATAAAGTAGCTTTTCGCGAAGTGGTCGAACACCCGGGCGCGGTTGCTATCCTGGTCATTAACGAACAAAAGGAAATCATTTTAGTCAGGCAGCATCGGCAGCCGGCCGGAGAAATCCTTCTTGAAATACCGGCCGGTAAAATTGAGCCGGATGAAGATCCGATTGCCTGCGCCCGGCGGGAACTGCTTGAAGAAACCGGGTTGAAAGCGGCCAGGTGGAAAGAGCTGGTCTGTTTTTACCCGTCACCGGGATTTTGCGATGAAAAGATACGTCTTTACCAGGCCGAAGAGCTGACCACGGCTGTTTCACCTACCGCCGATCCTGATGAAAATATCTCAGAAGTGAGCATACCTTTACCTGAGGCGGGGAAGATGATATCAGACGGGCGGATTAAAGACGGCAAAACAATTATCGCCATCCAATTTGCCATGCTTACCGGGGAGCGTACTTGCGAATAAATTGCAACTTTTATAAATATTTAGCAGGTTTTTTCGCAGCGCTGTTGAACTATAATATATATTTTGATGTGAGGATTATGCCGTAATGCAAAAACAGTTAGAAGAATATACTAATTATCTTACTGTCGAAAAAGGGTTGGCCAAAAATACTTTGGAGTCCTACCAGCGCGACCTCCTTAAATTTATTGCTTTTATCAATAAACACAAGATTAACAGTCCGGAAAAGATCGATAGCGAGACTATAAACTTGTTTCTGGGTGAGCTGAAAACCAACCACAGCGCGACCTCGACCATCTCTCGCACCATAGCTTCAATAAGGTCTTTTTTTAATTTTTTACTAAACGAGGGCATTATAGATCATAACCCGGCGCTCGAACTGGAGTCGCCGAAGATCGAAAAAAAACTGCCCCGGGTTTTGACCACATCAGAAATAGATCGACTCCTCGGTCAGCCCAAGGCTGGTGATCAAAAAGGTTTAAGAGACAAGGCGATGTTGGAACTGCTCTATGCCTCCGGAATTCGTGTCTCTGAGCTTATCGACCTTAATCTCAGTGATTTTGATCCCCGGGTCGGTTACCTGCGCTGTAAAGGTAAGGGACAGAAAGAACGAATTGTTCCCATCGGTTCGGTTGCTATCAATTCTGTGAATGAGTACATGAACAACTCCCGGATAAAATTGTGCAAAAACAACGGGGAAGTAGCCCTGTTTGTCAATCAACACGGCAATCGCATGACCAGGCAGGGTTTCTGGAAAATACTAAAGAAATATGCATTTAAATCCAAAATTGACGGTGAGATTACTCCCCATACCATACGTCATTCTTTTGCCACTCATCTGCTCGAAAACGGAGCAGATCTTCGCTCAGTCCAGGAAATGCTCGGGCATTCTGATATTGCGACCACCCAGATCTACACCCAGATTACCAGAAAGAAAATTAAAGAAGTCTATGAGAAAGCCCATCCCCGGGCCTGAAACTAGCGCTTCAGCGGTAACTGTAAAAATAACAATTCATTTTAAAATATGAAAAGCAAAACCGGGAATACTCCGGGAAAATTATTATTATTTTGCCGGCAGTTTAACCCGCAGTTAATTAAAAACGGGAGTCGTTCGGTGAACTTAATAATAACGCATAAAAACGGAGACTTTGATGCTTTGGCAGCAGTTGTCGCCGCTTCAAAGCTTTTTACCGGCAGTGCGGTGATCGTCCCGGAACCTTTACAGGCAAATGTTCGCTCTTTTATTAACCTTTATCGTGACCTGCTGCCGATCAGTGATCCAAAAGATATTGCAGGAGAAATTAATTCGATTGTGGTCATTGATACAAACCAGAAAGAGCGCCTGGGAAAATGGGCCGATCTCCTGGAGCGGGCCGGGCAGATAAAAGTATTCGATCACCACCCGGGGGAAGAAGACCTGGGAGCGGATCAGGCCAGAATTGAGGCAGTCGGGGCGACAACAACCTTACTGCTGGAAGAAATCATCAAAAGAAATATTAAATTCACCGAGTTTGAAGCGACCCTGTTCGCGCTTGGTATTTATGAAGACACCGGATGCCTGACTTACGATATTACAACCAGCCGCGATGTCCGCGCTTTGGCTTATCTATGGGAAAGAGGGCTTAATTCCAGCCTGGTGCAGGAATACCTCCGTACACCCCTTTCAGACACCCAGAAACAATTACTGGAAAGTTTAATTGAAAACAGCGAATTATACGAATTAAATCAGCGCCGGGTGTTGATCAGCACTACAGCGCTCGACGAATATGTCAGCGGAGCATCAGTAATTATTCAGCTTATTGATGAGATCGAAGATGCCGGATTAACGATAATAATTGTGCAGATGACCGGTAATATTTATCTTGCTGCCCGCAGCAAAGAAAACGATCTCGATTTGCTGGAATTACTGGCCCCTTTTGATGTTAAAGGTCATCCCGCAGCTGTCTCAGCGCATTTCAAAGGAGTGGAAGTGGCTAAACTCAAAAAAAGCGTTCTCGAATTTCTAAAAAGTTATCTTCCCCCGGTTATTACCGCTGAAAAGGCGGCTTCAAAACCGGTTTTTACCGTTAAAAGCGATACCAGCATTAATGAGACCGATCAACTGCTTGCCGAGCGCTGTTTTCAGGGCTGTCCGGTTCTCGGAGAATACGAAGAGCTGGTCGGGATAGTTTCCCGCCGCGACCTGCGTAAAGGTTTGCGCAGTGATCTCGGCCACGCCCCGGTAAAGGGATTTATGACCCGCCGGCTGATTACCGCTTCGCCCGATCAACCGCTGAATGAACTGCGCCGGTTAATGGTCGAGCATAATATCGGCCGGGTGCCGATTGTTAACCGGGAAGGCAGGCCGGTGGGCATAGTGACCCGTTCCGATATTTTGAAACATATCAGCTTCCTGGACAGGCAGGGGCGATCCCTGAAAGAAAATAAATCAACCGAACCGCCGGGTGGTTTTAAAGCGGAGAGCGATAATAATAAAAGTGAAAGCGGGCATGATCATTGCGGCAAAAGCGCTACAAATAACCTCAGTTCCCTGTTAAACAGCGAACTGCCGGCCCGGATGCATAAATTGCTCTTGCTGATCAAGCAGTTGGCCGGACAGGAAAATGTGCATGTTTATCTGGTCGGAGGAATAATCCGCGACTTACTGCTTGGCCATCCTCCGGAAAAAGATCTCGATTTTGTGGTCATCGGCGATGCCGTGGCTTTTACTTTTAACCTGCAGAAATTGCTGGGCGGTGCTGTCAGGCACTTTGAAAAGTTCGGCACAGCCTCCCTGCACCTTGACGACGGGTTGAGGCTTGATCTGGTAACTGCGCGCAAAGAATTTTATACATCCCCGGCTGCTCTGCCCCGGGTGGAGAGATCGAGCTTAAAAAATGATCTTTTCCGCCGCGATTTTACTATAAACACTATGGCCTGTTCATTGGCCGCGGATGATTTTGGCCTGTTATATGATTATTATAACGGGCGAAAGGATTTGAGGGACAAATTGATCCGGGTCCTTTATAAGCTGAGTTTCGCCGACGATCCCTTGCGTATTTTAAGAGCCGTGCGTTTTGAACAGCGTTATAATTTTGCTATTGAACCGGAAACACTGAACCTAATTTACAATGCGGCGCAGCGTAAAATTTTGGAAAAAGTAAGCCGGCAGCGTTTAAACCAGGAATTGCGGATGATCTATAACGAACCTTCTCCGCTAAGTATCCTGAAGCGTTTTGCGCAGCTAAACGTATTTTCCTTTCTCTATCCCTGCGCAAAACCGGATGAAGAGACCTGGCATCTTTTAGACAGGATCGAAAAGATTATAAAGTGGATTAACCGGCAGGAGTGGAAGCAAAAGCCCGATCCGGAGCTGTTATATTTAAGCGGCCTTTTGTTCAGTTTGGATTCTGTTGAAAGGTCTGCTATAATAAGAAAGCTATCTTTATCCCGGGAAAGAGCTTCGATAGTATTGAGCGCCTGCCAGGAGGTCCCCGCGGTGCTTGAAAAGTTGAACCGAAAAGCTCTTAATCCCAGCACGGTTGTCGGTTATCTTGAACCACTGCCCGTAGAAGCCGTGTTGATCGCTTTAGCGATGGCTGAAAGTAAAGTGGCCAGGGATCATCTGAAAAATTATATGGGAGCGCTAAAATATATCCGTCCCAGTTTAAAGGGCAGTGACCTGAAAAAGCTGGGCCTGGAACCAAGCCCGCGTTATCAAAAAATAATCGCAAGCCTCAGGCAGGCGCTTTTGGACGGAAAAGTGCGCACCCCGCAGGAAGAACTTGATTACGTGATCAACTACCTGGAAGCAGATAAGAGGAAGGAGGAATATTAAGATGATTTTCGGTCAGGATCTGACTGTTATTGCCGCGCGCATACCGGTTTTACTGATCGTAATAACGGTTCATGAATTTGCCCATGCCCGGATGGCTTACCATTTCGGCGATAGCACCGCGCAGAGGCAGGGACGGATGAACCTTAACCCGATAAATCACCTTGATCCGATCGGATCTTTGATGATTCTGCTGGTCGGCTTCGGTTGGGCCAAGCCGGTGCCGATCAACCCGATGAATTTTAATCAGTACCGTTCAGGCTTACGCTGGGTATCTTTTGCGGGGCCGATGAGTAACCTGATCTTCGGTTTTTTCAGTTTACTGCTTTTTTCAATTATAATGAACAGCGCCCTCCTGGCAAACCAGGAGGTCTATAGAATCTTCAATATATTCATGAGCCAGTTAATTATGATTAATATCTACCTGGCCCTTTTTAACTTGCTGCCGATTCCCCCGCTGGATGGTTCCAAGATTCTGATGTCTTTTCTTTCAGATGCCAATCTTGGGCTTTACCAGCAGCTTGAGCGTTATGCGCCTTTGATTTTGATCGGGCTGATAATTACCGGGGTGCTGGGTGGGATAATTTTTCCGCTGGCGCAAGCAGTTTTATCTTTTTATACTTTAATAATCAGCTTTATTCCCGGTTTATAACCAGGCTAAAGATTACAGGGAGGACAGCAGCAGATGGAAAAAAAGACAGTGTTTTCAGGAATTCAGGCCTCGGGTTCCCTGCATTTGGGAAATTATTTGGGAGCTATCCGTAACTGGGCATCGATGCAGTACGAGTACAACAATTACTTCTGCGTGGTTGATCTGCATACGATCACCATTTCCCAGGATCCTTCCACCCTGCGAGCGAAAATCAGGGAGGTGGCCGGACTGCTTTTTGCTGCCGGCATTAACGAAGAAAATTCGGTAGTTTATATCCAGTCTGAGGTCAAAGAGCATTCCGAATTAGCCTGGATTTTAAACTGTATAACCCCGTTAGGCTGGTTACACCGGATGACCCAGTTCAAGGAAAAATCAGAAACCCAAAAAGAAGAAGTAAGTGTCGGTCTTTTTGATTACCCGGTTTTACAGGCAGCCGATATCCTGCTTTATGATGCCCATCTGGTTCCGGTGGGAGAAGATCAGCGGCAGCACGTGGAACTTTGCCGGGATATTGCTCAACGCTTTAATTATCGATATGGCCAGGTTTTTCTTCCGCCTGAAGCATTTATAGCTCCTTTTGGGGGACGGGTTATGGGCCTTGCCAATCCCGATAAAAAAATGAGCAAAAGCGAAGAAAAACAGGAAGATTCGATCTCCTTGCTCGATTCACCGGATCAGATTCGCGGTAAGATTAAGAAAGCGACCACCGATTCATTACGGGACATTCGTTTTAATCAAGAGCGTCCCGGCGTCAATAACCTGTTAACAATCTACCAGTTGTTAACTGAAAAAAATCAGGAGGAAATCGAAAATCACTTTGCCGGTAAGTCCTATAAAGACTTAAAGGAGCAGTTGGCCGAGGTAGTGATAGAAAGCTTGCGTCCCCTGCAGGAGCGTTACAATGAGCTGACCGGAGAACAAGGCTGTCTAGAGGAAATGCTAGCAAGGGGCGCTGAGCGGGCCGGAGCCCAGGCGGAAAGAAAAATACGCCAGGTCCAGGAGTCGATGGGTCTGCGCTAAATATTTTCCTGCTCCGGGGTATAAATTTATCTGTTTAACGGTTTTGATCAAACAATACCATCTGCTGATATTTGCGATTCCTGTTACAATCCAGGCGGTAATCTACCAGGCGGTAATTTAGGTAATTTAAAGGAAGATTTTGATGGTGCAGCAAGAAGAATATACAATCAAGCTTCCGACTTTTGAAGGGCCTTTTGACCTTTTGTTTCATTTAATCAAGAAGGCCGAGGTCGATATTTGGTCTATTTCAATTGCCGATATTACAGAACAATACCTGGCATACCTGCAGTCGATGAAAGAGTTAAATTTAGATATAGCGAGTGAATTTTTAGTTATGGCCGCGACCCTGCTCCGCTTGAAATCGAAACTGCTGTTACCGCGCGCACCGCGGTCGGAGGAAATGGAAGAAGAGGAAGAACTGTTTGAGATCAACACTGCTGAAGAGTTATTTCAACGCCTGGAAGAATACCGGCTTTTTAAAGAGGTTGCCCATTACCTGCAGCAGAAGGAGGAAGACCAGAAAAAAGTATTTTTAAGATCCACCGGGGGACAAAAGGTAATGGTTTTTACTCAGCAGGAGTCGGTTTATACAATCTGGGAAGGCGCCCACCACCTCAGTGATATTATGCAACGGTTCGCCAGGGTCGCTTTAGCAGGCGAATATATGCCCGCTTTTAGCGCGGTTGAAGATTTCGTTATTTCCCAAAAGGCCGACTATATACAATCTGTGCTGAACCAGAAAAAACGGGCGATGCCGATGAAAGCCTTTGTTACAAAGACCGGTCTGTGGGATATTATCGTCGTATTTATTGCCCTTCTCGAAATGTCCCGCCAGGGTAAGGTTAATCTTTTACAGGAAAAACCGTTTGGAGCCATACTGGTTTCATTAAAGCCGGAATCGGAAATGGTGGAGAAGGAGGGTGAAAGTGGAGAAAGAACAACAAAAAAAGACTATTGAAGCCCTGCTTTTTCTAAGCGAAGAACCGGTAAAACCGGATAAATTAGCGGTGGTTCTTTCAGCCGCCCCCGAAGAGGCTGAAGCGATGGTCCGCGAACTGCAAGAAGATCTTTTCTCCGCCGGCCGAGGATTACAGGTGTTTGAAACTGCGGGCGGTTACCAGATGGGCACCCTTCCCGAACTAGCTCCTTACCTGGAAAAAGCTTTCAGTGAAGATATTTCCAGCAATTTATCCAATGCGGCGCTGGAAGCGCTGGCTATCATTGCTTACAAACAGCCGGTGACCAGGATTGAAATTGAATCAATTCGGGGAGTCAGAAGTAAACATGTCCTCGAAAATTTGGTTAAAAGAAAACTGATAAAAATTAGCGGTCGAAAAGATGGGCCGGGAAGGCCGATTTTATATGGAACTACTGCCGATTTTCTGAAATATTTCGGTTTAAAAGATCTCGGTGACCTTCCTCAGCTAGAGGTGGAGGAAGAAGAAACAAAAACAGTGCAGCAGGACGAAGCGGACGATAATTCTGCTCAGGCCTAGCGTGAGTTTATCAGTTTTTTTAAAATGGAGTTTTGATTATGCGCCTGGCAAAATATTTGGCTAAAGCCGGTGTATCCTCGCGCCGCCGGGCCGAAAGTATTATCAGGCAGGGCCGGGTTCGAATCAACGGTACAATCGCTGATCAGCCCCAGGCCAGGGTCGGGGAAGGCGATTCTGTAACTGTTGATGGTAAACTGATCGGGCCTGTTGAAAAAAAAATGTATCTGCTTCTAAATAAACCACCCGGTTATATTTCCACGGTTTATGATACCCATGACCGCCCGACGGTAATGAATTTGGTTGAAAATATTGAACTCCGCCTTTATCCGGTGGGCAGGTTGGATGCAGACACCAGTGGTGTGCTGTTAATGACCAATGACGGGGAGCTGGCCTACCGGCTGACCCATCCCCGTTACCGGGTTAAGAAAATTTACCATGCCCGGATCAGCGGCCTGCCGGGTGGTGATAAGCTCAAGCAGCTGCGTAAAGGAATTCTTGTCGACGGGGAAAGAACAGCGCCTGCAGCTGTGCGGGTGTTGAAAACTTCCGGTCATCACAATACTGCTCTCCTGGAGATAACCCTTACTGAAGGCAGAAAGCGACAGGTTAAAAAAATGTGCGCGGCAATTGATTGCCCGGTAACTGAACTGCGCCGGGTAAGTTTTGCCGGGTTGAGCACCGGAGACCTGCCTGAAGGGGCATACCGTTTCCTGACAGAACAGGAGATAAAAGATCTGTACCAACTGGTCGATCTATAATCGCTTTGCCGATCTTGCAAATTATCAATATTAATGAGAGAATAGAAATGCTTTTAACCGGAAGCCGCAGAGACTTAAAGCTGAAACTTCAGGGAGCAAAATGTCTCAAAAAAACAACTATCCTAAAATTGCTATCGACGGCCCGGCAGGAACCGGAAAAAGCACGGTTACCCGTGAGGTGTCCCGTCGCTTGAGACTGAAATATTTAGATACCGGGGCCATGTACCGCGCCATTACCCTGAAATTGTTACGTGAAAAAGTGGATTTATCCGATGATCAGGCGCTTGAAGATATTTTGCAAAGAACTGTGATCAAACTTAACGACAAACAGGAAGTTTTTCTTAATGGTGAAGATGTAACTGAAGAAATCCGCGGAGCTGCGGTGAATAAAATGGTTTCCCCGGTAGCGGCTATTTCACGGGTTCGCCGGCGGCTGGTTGAAATGCAAAGAGCAATCGCTGCAGAATCTGGCGGGATTGTCATGGAAGGACGAGACATCGCATCTAAAGTGATGCCGGATGCAGATTTTAAGTTTTACCTTGATGCCACCCTGGCGGAAAGGGCCAGGCGGCGCTGGAAAGAACAAAATGATAAAGGGATTATTCTCTCGGGTGAAGAAGTTATGGCAGAGATAAAAAACAGGGACAGTATCGATTCGAAAAGAGACGATTCTCCGCTGACCAGTGTGTTTGACGCGATAGTAATTGATACTACCAGTATGGATTTTGAAGCAGTGGTAGATAAAATTGTAGATACTATAAGCGCTGATTTGCCCTGAAAAAAGCCAGGTGAATAATTTGCTTTATCAACTTGTACGCTTATTTTTTGCCATAGTACTAAAAATACTATATCGACCGAGGGTGCATGGATCAGAATACATCCCCAAGCGCAAGCCGTTTATTATTTGCTCTAACCATTTGAACTGGTTGGATCCTTTGACGGTGGGAATTTCACTCCCGGCCGGTTACCGGATTCACTTTATGGCCAAGAAAGAGTTGTTCAGTAATTTCATTTTTTCTTACCTGCTTCGTAAAACAGGGGCCTTTCCGCTAAACCGTAAAAGCGCTGACTATGCGGCGATGAGGAAGTCTTACCAGCTTTTACAGGATCGGCAGATTGTGGGTCTTTTCCCGGAGGGGTCCCGGAGTAAAAACGGAAAACTGCAAAAGGCTTATCATGGAGCAGCTTTGATTGCCGCTCGCAGCGGAGTGCCGATTTTACCGGTGGCTATCGCCGGGCCTTACCGACTTTTTAAGCCCCTCGATGTTTTTATCGGACCGCCTTTCGTTTTGCCTCCACTGACTTATAAGCAAAAAGCGGAAAAGAAGGCCCAACTGGAAGAAATGAGCGGCTGTATAATGGAGCATATCAGAAAACTGCTCCCTGGATGTCAAAGCAGGTAGAATAAAGCCGGTAGTATTTTATGCTGGTTAAACAAGTTGGAGTGATCTTTTGCAGGTTCTATTGGCTGAAAAGGCCGGTTTTTGTTCCGGCGTAAACAGAGCGATTAACCATCTTCTGGATCAGGTTTCACAGCAGGGAGGCGGTTCGACCCTGGGTCCACTGGTCCATAATAATGAAGTTGTCGATTATCTTGAACGACATTTTATCATTTCGGTTGATCAGCCGGAAAAAGCGATGGGTTCATTTTTAGCAGTGCGCACGCATGGAGTGACCCCCGAGATGCTTAACAGGCTGTATCAGCAGGAAAATATAAACGTGATAGACTTGACCTGTCCGCGGGTCCAGAGCGTCCAAAAAAAAGCAGCCCTGTTGCGCAGCAATGGCTGCAAGATAATCATTTTTGGCAATGCCGAACATCCCGAGGTGCAGGGTTTGATAGGCTGGGCCGGAGGGGATGCTACGGTTGTTTCATCATTGAAGGAATTGGAACAACTTGAAATTAAGCCCTTTTCAGGATTAATTGCCCAGACAACCAGTGACCCCGAATTATATGAACAGGTCAAAGAAATATTTATTAAAAAGAACCCTGAAGGACGAGTCTATAATACCCTCTGTCCGGAAACAAAACTCAGACAGGAAGAAATCGTGAATCTGGCACAACGGGTTGAAGCGCTGGTGGTGGTTGGCAGCGAATCCAGCGCTAATACAAAAGCCCTTTATGATTGTTGCCGGCAGCTAAAACCATCCTGCCGGATAACTAATGCAAGGGAGTTGAAGCATTCTTTTTTAAGGCAATACCGGGTTATCGGCGTAACAGCCGGAGCCTCAACTCCCCCCTGGACGATTAAGGAGGTCGTGGAGAGAATGGAGAATGAGAATTTGGAAGTTAAGAATGAGGATCAGTTTAATTTTGACATGGAAGTCACGGTAGCCCAGGTAGGTGAACAGGTCAAAGGAAAAGTAGCCCGGGTTACCGAGGAAGAAGTTTATGTCGACATCGGCGCTAAAACCGAGGCTATTCTTCCGGTCACAGAAGTCCATCTTGACGAGGGGAAAGAATTAGCGGATATTTTTACCCCTGAAGACGAAGTCGAGGTGACTGTTATGGAGACAGACGATCAAGAAGGTAAAGTAGTCGTCTCGCATAAAAGGCTGGCCAGGGATAAGCGGCTGCAGGAAGTTGAGCAGGCCCAAAGTGAAGGTGAGGTTTTAGAAGGCCGGGTCAAACAGGTTGTTTCCGCCGGCCTGGTGATTGATTTAGGCTCCGGCGTTGAAGGTTTTATGCCCGGTTCCCTGGTTGATATCAAGTATATACCTGATTTTAATGAATTTAAAGATCAACATCTCCAGTTTAGGGTCCTGGAGTTCGATCGTGAAAAGGGAAAAATAATCTTAAGCCGAAAAATAATCATGGAAGAGGAAGCTGCTCAGAAGAAAGAGGAAACCCTTAACTCAATCGAGGTCGGCTCCACTATTACCGGTACAGTAAAACGGCTGACCAATTTTGGCGCTTTTATCGATGTGGGAGATATTGATGGACTGGTCCATATATCGGAACTATCCTGGGAAAGAGTCGGCCACCCCAGTGAAGTCTTAAAAAACGGCGATAAAGTGGAGGTAAAAGTGCTGGAGGTCACCCCGGAGAAAGAAAGGATCAGTTTAAGTATCCGGAAAACTCAACCAGATCCCTGGAGTAAAGCGCTCGATGAACTGGAAAGCGGCCAGTTAATAACCGGTAAAGTTACCCGCCTGGTTAATTTTGGTGCTTTTATAGAAATTAAACCGGGTGTGGAGGGCCTGGCCCATATTTCACAGCTGGCTGACTATCATGTTAAACATCCTTCGGAAATATTAAACGAAGGAGAAGAAACGGAAGTCAAAATACTTGAAGTAAAGCCGAAAGCAAAGCGTATCAGCCTGAGCGTGAAGGATGCCCGGGGAATTATGGCTGCTCCTGGAAACCAGGGAGACAACGAAACCGAAAACGGCAATGTCACTTTAGGAGATGTCTTCGGAAATCTTTTTAGCGACCGGGAATCTGCGTCGAACGAGATAGAACAGGCAGATACTGAATCGGCAGAAAAAGTGACTTTTGAAACAGACGAAGAAACAGCACAAGAAGTAACGGAACAAAACGAAGCAGAAGAAGAACAGGAAACAGAATTGGGAGAAGAAAAAGAAGATCGCAGTAAAGATTAAGCAGCCGGCGGCAAAAGGGGTTTAAATACCCGGATTGTATCGAACAGGCCGGTTTATCGGTTTAACCCGGATTTAATATTTTGGCCGGTGAATTTATCTGCTGGCGATAATTAAGTTACTGATTCCCGGATCCGTCATAATTTTAAAATAAGCCTGCAAGCTGCTGTAAAAGGGGCGGACTTTTCGTTCGTCCTTTTTCGTTAATAAATATATGTACTGTTTAAAGCTGTAATGCGAGAAAAAAAGAGGTAAGTTTATGACTGTAAAGCACGGACATTTGGTGGAAAGGGTGACAAGCGGTTCCCCGGCGGAAGCTGCCGGTATAAAAGCGGGATGGCGGCTGCTTCGAATTGATAACCAAACAATCGGTGATATTATCGATTATAAGATCTTTGAAGCCGACGAAGAACTGCGCCTGTTGATGATGAACGATCAAGGCACACTGCGCCGAATAAAGATAAAGAAACCAGCTGCAACTCCGCTGGGTATGCAGTTTGACCCTCCGACCATTTCCAGGCTGCAGCGCTGCCGGAACCGGTGTATTTTTTGTTTCATCGAGCAAAATCCACGGGGTTTACGGGCGCCTCTATATATCAAGGACGATGACTACCGCTTATCCTTTCTTTATGGAAACTTTATTACCCTGAACCGGCTGACGGATTCTGAAATTGCCAGAATCATCAGGTTGCAGCTGAGTCCGCTTTATGTATCGGTACAGACAACAAACCCGGAATTACGCCGGGTTATGTTCAATTCAAAACATGCTGATCGGGGCACAAATAATTTAAAACGTTTGGTTAAAGCAGGTATTCGTTTCCATGCCCAAATAGTACTCTGCCCCGGTTATAATACCGGAGCGGAAATGGAGCGGACAATCAAAGAACTGGATCTTATGGGCACGAACATTCTTAGTGTTGCCCTTGTACCGGTTGGACTGACCGGTTATCGTTCCTGTTTGCCTCAGCTGCAAAGGTTTGATTCATGCGGAGCTGAAAAGCTGATTGAGCGGGTGAACAATATGCAAAAAGGCTTTTTGCAAACAAGGGGCAGCCGTTTTGTTTTTGCTGCTGATGAATTTTATAACTTGGCCGGTTTGCCTTTGCCTGCGGGTAATGCATATGAAGATTTCCCCCAATTAGAAAACGGTGTCGGTTTGGCCCGGCAGTTTATGGATGAACTAGAGGAGATAGAAAACTGGCAGTTAAAAGCACTGCCCGGCAACCTTTCTGCAACAGTTGTTTCGGGACTGGCTGCTGAACCCCAGTTGAAGAAACTGGTTGCAGTGTTCGAGCAAATTAAAAAGTTAACCGTTAACCCGCTATTAGTAAAAAATCTTTTTTTCGGTGAACAGATAACAGTTAGCGGCTTACTGACCGGAAGCGATCTGCTCGCCGCCCTGGAAGGAAAAGAGCCTGGTGATGTAGTATATATACCGGCAGTATTACTTAAAGAAAATAGCAGCCTTTTCCTTGATGACCTGGCGCTTTCCGACCTTGAGCATGTACTGCAGGTTCCTGTATGCCCGGTGAGCGGGCCGCTGGAACTTATTAAAAATATTTATGAAAAAGCCGGCCAATTAGCTTCTGATCAAAAAAGGAGACGACCTAGTTGAGTGAAAATATAATCGCTATAGTCGGGCGACCCAACGTGGGAAAATCAACCCTGTTTAACCGGCTGACCGCTGCCCGGACTGCAATTGAAGAGAAGATGCCGGGGGTGACCCGGGATCGGTTATACGGCCTTACCGACTGGCGCGGACACAACCTGGTCATTATCGATACCGGTGGTATTACCTTTGGCAGCGAAGACCAGTTGACCACCCAGGTACAGCGCCAGGTTAACCTGGCTGTAGAAGAGGCAAATTTGATCATCTTTCTTCTTGACGGCAGGGAAGGCCTCACCGCCCTGGATAAAGAGGTTGCCGAGATGCTCAGGAAAAGTGGAAAAACTGTTATTGTGGCGGTCAATAAACTTGATGTATTTTCTATGGAAGATGATCGTTACAATTTTTACAGCCTTGGTTTCGGCGAACCGGTGGCAATCTCTGCTTCGCATGGCCGGGGAATCGGGGAACTGCTCGACCTTGTTTATAACAACCTGGGCGGCGGCCAGGACGTCAGCAGCCCCGATTTGGAAGATCTGGTTAAGGTAGCGGTAATCGGCAGGCCAAATGTAGGCAAATCATCAATGATTAATACCCTGCTGGGCAAAGAAAGGGTGGTGGTCAGTCAACTGCCGGGAACGACGAGAGAAGCTGTAGATACCCACTTCCGGTATAAAGATCAGCCCTGCATGTTAATCGATACCGCCGGAATGCGGCGCAAAAGCAAAGTTAAAGACGCTGTGGAATATTACAGTGTTGTCCGTTCGCTGAAAGCTGTGCGAAGAGCTGATGTCGCCCTGCTTTTGATTGACGGTGAAAGCGGCATTACCGAGCAGGATCAGAGGCTGGCCGGTTATGTCGATCAGGAGGGAAAAGGATTGGTCCTGGTCGTTAACAAATGGGACCTGGTGCGGGACCGGGAAAATGCCCGCCAGTTATTTCTGGCGGAACTGAAGCGGAAGTTCAGCTTTGTCGCTTACGCCCCGCATATTTTTATTTCTGCCCTGAGCGGCTGGAGGTTGGATAAATTATTTCCGCTTGTCATGCAAGCCTGGCAGGAACAGCACAAACGTATTCCCACTGCGCTTTTAAACGAACTTTTGGAAGATGTGCTTGCAGTTAATCCCCCGCCGGCAGTTAAAGGTAAACGGGTTAAGATCTATTATGTGACGCAGCCGGAAGTTAAACCGCCGAAATTTGTTTTTTTTGCAAACGAACCGGAATTGATCCATTTTTCTTATCAACGTTACCTGGAAAACCGGCTGCGCGAATCGTTTAACTTTAGCGGGACTCCTATCGTTATCAAATTCAAAAAAAGGGAAAGGAGAGGTGATAACTAGTGCCTTATCTTATTTTAATTGCAGCTTATTTGCTCGGATCGCTTCCTTTTGGTTATATCCTGACCAAAATGAGCCGGAAAACAGATATCCGGAAATATGGCAGCGGTAATATTGGAGCGACTAACGTCTTAAGGGTTTTTGGCTGGCGTGCTGCCCTGCCTGTTTTTATCCTCGACCTGGCCAAAGGGCTAATTGCTGTCCTGCTGGCCAAAGCAGTCAGTGATATTATGGCCATTTACCTGCTGGCCGGCTTTTTGGCCATGTTCGGGCACAGCTTTCCAATCTACCTGCGGTTTAAAGGCGGAAAAGCTGTTGCCACATCTATCGGAGTGCTGAGCGCGCTTTCCGGTTGGGTTACTTTAATTGTGATTGTTTGTTTTCTTTTAATTTTATATTTTACCCGTTATGTATCACTGGGTTCAATTACTTCGATGCTTGTATTGCCCCTGCTGTTTTGGCTGCTGGGATTTGGCCTGCCTTACATATTATTCGGAATTGCCGCTGCTTTGCTGGTAATAGTCCGCCATCATGAAAATATCGGGCGCTTGTTAAAGGGAACAGAATCAAAATTCGGAAAGAAAGGTTGATCCGCTGTGATTAAAAAAGAACTGCTTGAACTTTTATTTGAAGCAGCCAGTATTCAACGCTGGAACGATCACATCCGGCCTGAACACTTTACCGAACTGGACAAACAAGCCCATAAAATGGTTTACGCTTTTGTGCTGGCAAAAATTGAAGAAGCCGACCATGGAACCGACATTGACTGGGTGCGCCTGATTGAAGGGGGGTTATTCGAATTCCTGCACCGGATTATCCTGACCGATATTAAGCCGCCGGTTTATTATAAGCTGATGGCCGAAAAGGGAGAACAGCTCAATAGCTGGGTGATGGAAAAACTGGAAGAAAAGGTCCCCGGTTTAAGGGGTTCACGGGTCGATTTGCTTGCCAGGATGGAACAATACTTTTCATTATCCAAACGGGCCAATCTCGAAAAAAAGATTTTACAAGCGGCCCATTACCTGGCTACAAACTGGGAGTTTAAGATTATCTACCGGCTTAACGAGGGGCTTTTTGGCCTGGAGGAAACAAAAGCGGCTATCGCCAACCAGATTGAAGAACACTATGATTTAGCCGGAGTACAAAAGCTTTCCCTGGGCAAAAAGACCAGCAATTTTTTGGATCTGGTCGGGCAGCTGCGCTTTCAACAGCGCTGGGCGCAATCACCGCGGGTGCCTAAAACTTCAGTTATGGGCCATATGTTAATAGTGGCCATGATGAGTTATCTTTGTTCAGTTGAATTTGAAGCTTGTCCGAAAAGAGTCTATAACAACTATTTTGCCGCCCTGTTTCATGATTTGCCCGAGGTGCTGACCAGGGATATCGTTTCACCGGTCAAAAGATCCGTGGCCGGAATTGAAGAGATAATCAAGGAAATTGAGCACAGGCAGCTCGAAGAGAGGATTTTTCCCCTGCTGCCGGTTGAATGGCATGATGAACTGCGCTACTTTACTGCAGATGAATTTACCGGCAGGATTATCGACAATGAGCAGATCAGGGCTGTCAGCTCTGAAGAAATCAGCAGGCATTACAACCATGATCGCTTTTCCCCGCTGGATGGTGAAATAATTAAGGCCTGCGACCAGCTGGCGGCATACATCGAAACTTTTCTTTCTATTTCACACGGTATTAAATCTTACCACCTGGAAGAAGGAAACCGCCAGCTTTACAACCGTTACCGCGAACAGGTAGTGGCCGGAATAAACTTTGGCCTGCTGTTTAGCTATTTTAAAATCTAAGTTGTTCTAACATAAAAAGCAAGGAACAGGGTTACTTTAATTTTCTGCGGCCCTGTTTGTACGCTTTATAGTCGGGGATATGCTTGATGACAATTATCGCCGCCAGGGCCAGGCCAAAAAGCGCCCAGTCCCACTGCAGGTACCGCAGATATAATACAAGCGGTATGCTTAAAGCAGCGCTTCCAAAAGCTGTATTGATATCCCTGAGAATAACCGCTAAGATTAAAGCGGCCAGGATTACGTAGAGGATGCTCAGCGGAGAAAGGACAATAAAAACCCCCAGGGTTGTAGCCAGGCCTTTGCCGCCCTTAAACTTCAAAAAAAGACTGTAATTATGACCCAGCACCACGAGCAAACCGCATATAAATATAACCCACAGCTCGCCGCTTAATGCCGAAGCCAGAATTATTGCCAGCGCTCCTTTGCCTGTATCACATAAAATAGTTATGAATCCGGGCAGAAAACCGGCAACCCGGTAGGCATTGATGCCCCCGACATTTCCTGAACCTGCCTTGCGGATATCGACTCTTTTGGAAAAAATACTGAACAGGTAAGCTGATGGAAAAGACCCAAGCAGATAGGCGAAACCGATGGTTAATATGTCTGTCATTGTATGTTCTACTCCTTTATAAAAGACTTCTCTGCTGCCGGTTGGACTCCTGCTTTGAATGTGAACAGGCGTATAAATCAACGCCTAAATATTTAGGGTTTTGACTTGTTGACAATTTGAATGCCTTGGATTAGAATGATGTAAGAATTAAAAAGCTTAATTAACATCGGGGCGTAGCGCAGTTTGGTAGCGCGCTTGACTGGGGGTCAAGAGGTCGAAGGTTCAAATCCTTTCGCTCCGACCATTTTTTTGTAAAGGAATAATCAGGGAGGTGGTGCCGGGAAAACACAGGGAATTAAATTGATTGAGAAAGGAAGGGATGTGCCAGGTTTATGAAAAAAAAATTAATAATAGGCATCGCACTGACCGTAGCATTTATGTTTATCCTTGCCCTGCCTGTTACAGCCGCTGATTATAAACATACCCGGACCAGTTTCAGGTATATAGGAGATATCTTCCATGAAAAAGATATTGAGTATTTTGGCGGGACAGGCACTTTTTTTGTGCAGGGATTTGGAGAAGCCAGTGGCAGCCATCATGCTCATACAGTACGGTATCCCGACGGTGACAGCAAGATTAATGTCAATATGAATATGCGCGGGCAAACCGATGCTGATTACGCCGAGATCATCGCCCGGGAAGAAGCAGATATTTTAGCCCATGTTCAAGAAAGGCGCGAACAGGCAATTGCTGCCCTGAACGCACGAAAAGAAACTTCGCCGGGAATGACCGGGGAAGAATATGCTGCTGAGTTGAGAGAAATCAACGCTTACTTTGATGAACTGGTTGCTGAAATCATCGAAAGCTACAGTGAAGCAAAAAAGAATGTGCGAATTCTAAACTCAAATACATTGCGAGATAATAGAGCAGCAGTCAGAGTCGGCGTGGACATGGATCCCGGCGAAAGCGGTTTTATCAGGCAAAGAGTTGCTTCTTACAGTGGTTCCGATCGGTACCTCAATATCAGAAGCCATTTTGAGAATACCGGCGGTACTACCAAGCGTGATCTGTCAATTGATGGTTTTGTCAGTGAAAGAATGCACGTAGAAGGATATGCGAAAGTCTGGGAATCTTCTACGGTGCAAGAGGGAAATACTAAAACCGGTTGGTGGGATCACAAACCTTAAATAAAATTTCATAGTTATTTTTATAAAGAAGAGGCCGCAGGTTAAATAATACCGGGGTCTCTTCTTTTTTTGACATGAAAATTTATACTGAGTATAATATACACGCTGGCTGATAAATAAAATTTTGAGAGGTGTCGCATTATAATGGCAGCAAACAAAAGCTTGGAAGAAAAGCAAAAGATTGCCCATGAACGATCTGATGAGTTGAAAAATGCTGTAAGCGATTACCGGGAAGCGCTGCAAAAGATGCCGATCGGCTTTGAGCGCTGGCCGCAAATCTTAGAAAACCAGAAAAGGATTAAGGAGTATTTCAAAGCTTCTGAGCAGGACTGGGAAAACTGGCGCTGGCAGTTAAAGAACCGTATTACCACTATAGATGTCTTAAAAGAGCTTTTGCCGCTGGACAAACAGGAATTAGACGAAATCGATAAAACCGGTTCACGTTACCGGTGGGCGGTTTCACCTTATTATTTGAGCTTGATCGATCCCGACGATCCCGATGACCCGGTAAAAAAACAGTGCATCCCGACCATAAATGAATATATCGATCAGGAAGGCTATGACGATCCAATGGGCGAAGAATATACATCGCCTACTTCTGCTGTTACCCGCCGCTACCCTGACCGCCTGATTATCAAGGTTACCAATCAATGTGCGATGTACTGCCGTCATTGCCAGCGGCGAAGAGGAATTGGGGAAAAGGACCTGGCTACTCCGCGTGAAGAACTGGAAGAAGCAATTGATTATGTTCGTAATAATGAAGAAATCCGTGATGTTTTGCTCACCGGAGGAGACGGACTGATGCTTGATAATCAGACCGTAGCCTGGCTGTTGGAAGAACTGGACAGCATTCCTCACGTTGAAATCAAGCGCTTCGGTTCGCGGACCATGGTCACAATGCCCCAGCGGATCGATGATGAACTATGCCGGATTTTTTCTGAACATCTGCCCCTGTATGTAATTACGCATTACAACCATCCCCTGGAAGTAACTCCCCGCGCCCGGGAGGCCTGTTTTAAACTGGCCCGCTCCGGTGTAAGCATGGGCAACCAGACAGTACTGCTAAAGGGAGTAAATAACGATCCATTCGTAATACGTAAACTAAACCAGGATTTATTGAAAATGATGGTTCGGCCATACTTGATCTTTCATGCCAAGGCAGTAAAAGGAACATCGCATTTCCGGACCAAGGTTGAAGAAGGCATTGAAGTCATGGAGAAGTTGCGTGGATATACCTCCGGCCTGGCAATCCCGAACTTTGTAGTCAATGCCCCGTTTGGTTTAGGCAAAACACCGATGCTGCCGGAGTACCTGATCAGTATGGGCAAGGATTATTTAAAAATACGGACCTGGGAAAACAAGGTTGTGCATTACGATAATTGAGGCCTGAGGTTTAGCCGCGCACGGGACCCTTTTAAAACAGCGAATTATTTTCTGCCCGGACAGCGGCGCTGCGGATCCCGGTTTGTAAAATGACAATTGTTTTAAGTTTGCCGGTAACCGGGCAAAGTTTCACCAAATGTTTCCCGTCAGTCATATCTCCAATAACGGCTGTTTGCCCCATGTTAAATACCAGATTCATATTATTCATGGCGACAACCCTTTTTTGTATTGTCCGCAACCACGCTTTATTGCCAGTGAATTATTAAATAGCGCGAATACCGGCATAAGCGGTCCGGATTCTTTTAAATTCTTCCTTGTTCATTGACTTTTGTTGTTCATTGAAATTTTGTTCTCATTTTGCTACAATAAATTGTGGTGGTTTTATTTTGTAAAATAGATATAAGGAGGCATCAGAGATGAGCGCTTTAGGCCGTCATATTTTAGCTGAGTTTTACGGTTGTCCCATGGAAACATTAAGCGATCAGGAGCAGATTAAGCGGTCCATGATAACAGCTGCTCTTGAGGCGGGAGCTGAAGTAAAAGAAACAGTTTTTCACCAGTTCAGCCCGCAGGGTGTTAGTGGTGTTGTGGTTATATCAGAATCACACCTGGCTATTCATACCTGGCCTGAATTCGGGTACGCTGCAGTCGACGTCTTTACCTGCGGGCAAACAGTTGATCCATGGGTGTCATGTAATTATTTGAAACAAGCTTTTTCGGCCCAGAATATGTCGGCCCGGGAAATAGAGCGCGGCATTTTTGATGTCCAGGTGGAATATAAGCCGGCAGCAAATTACTAAGTTCTACCTGGGTTTAACCTGTGGCTATGACTTTAGAACTGCAGCTTAATATTATGCCGGGGAGGAATCGTAAATGCCTTCTGAAAAGCATAAGTGGTACATCGACCAGACTTCTCGCGGTACGGCTCATATGTATGGGATTGAATATTACATAAAGAGCTTGCAAACTCAGTATCAGCAAGTGGAAATAGCTGATACTGAGTTTTTCGGACGAATTTTAATTTTAGACGGTAAAGTACAATCTGCTGAGAATGATGAATATATTTATCATGAGGCGCTGGTTCATCCGGCAATGCTGATCTGTCCGTCACCTCGGCGTGTCCTGGTAATAGGAGGAGGCGAAGGGGCTACCCTGCGCGAGGTTCTTAAGCACCCGGATGTTGAACAGTTGATCATGGTAGATCTTGATCAGGAAGTAGTGAAACTTTGCCGGGAATATTTAAGCCGGTGGCACCAGGGCAGTTTTGATGATAAACGGGTCGAACTTATCTACATGGACGCCCGTAAATATCTGGAAAAAGAGAAAAATACTTTTGATGTGATCATCAGTGATGTTCCTGAGCCGGTTGAGCAGGGGCCGGCTTTAAAACTGTTTACTACGCAGTATTTTGAATTAATAAAAGGCTGCCTCGCAGAAAAAGGCGTTTTTGCGCTGCAGGCCGGAGATTCCAGCCTGCCTTTTATTGAATCACACAGCGCAATCAATAATACAATTATAAGGGTAATGCCTTTTGTGCAGCCATACCGGTCTTTTGTACCTTCATTTAATACAGAATGGGGTTTTATTCTCGCCTCTGCATACCCGTCGCAGTTACCCCCTGCCGATGAATTCAATCAGTTGATAGCAGACAGGAATTTAGATTTACACTATTTCGACGGAGAAACCGCCGGAGCCATGTTTGCTCTGCCCAAAGATATGCGCAGGCGATTAGAAGAAGAAACAACGGTTATTGATGACCGCAACCTGCTAACAATTTACTGACCATAAAGCGATGGGGGATATTGATGAAAACAAGAGAACAAACATTTTTAATGGTTAAGCCCGATGGCGTCCAACGGGGGCTGGTTGGAAATGTGATTAGCCGCTTGGAAAACAAGGGATTAAAGCTGGTGGCGATGAAAATGATCCATATTCCTGCCGATCTGGCTGCACGGCATTACGAAGAACATAAAGGGAAACCTTTTTATGATGGACTGATTGAATTTATAACTTCATCTCCGGTCGTGGCTATGATTTGGGAGGGCGATGACGCCATCGCGATGGTTCGCGCTATCGTCGGCGCCACCGATCCCCGAAAAGCTGACACCGGAACCATACGCGGAGATTTGGCCGTATTTATGGGCAAAAACATTGTCCATGCTTCCGATATGCCCGAAAGTGCCGCCAGAGAAATAGGACTGTTTTTCAACGATAAAGAAATTTTAGCCTACAGCCTGCCCCACGAAAGTTGCCTTTACGAATAACGGTTTTAATAGGTTTTAATAAAGGTTAACAAATATAGGTCAAAAAAACAGGCGGCCGAATATCCAGGCCGCTTTTTGTTGTTCGAAATATCTGGCCGTTCTGTTTTAACGGCCCAAATTGAAACTTAACTTTATGAGAGCTTTATATTAAATAATCGCATTTAAGGCTTGCACACAAGAAGAATATCGCTTATAATATATATAACTAATATAGTTAGTATCAAAGGTGGTGTCTTGATTATGTTTGCGACCAAGTGTCCCGGGCAAGACATGCGTTACTGGACCGCAGATGATGTCAGTGAAGAAAAATGTCCACAGTGCGGCGAAATGATTGAGTTTTTCAAAACCGATATTCGTCTGCGCTGCCGCAACTGCAAGACCAGGGTGGCGAACCCCCAATTTGACATGGGCTGTGCTCAATGGTGCGCTCACGCTGAAATGTGCCTCGGTCCCGGCGTAAAGGGATTACAAAATAAATCTTACAAAGATATACTGGTGGAGGAGTTTGAGCAATTATCCGGTGGGTGGACTGAAAGTGTTGCCCTGGTAAAAGATATAATTGGACAGGCTGAAAATAAATGCCGCCGGGATAATGTAGATATGCTGCAGGTTGTTGCCAGTATTGTGATTGTCGCCCTGGTAAAACTAAATATTATTACCGACGCGGATGCCTTTTTACAAGAACTAAAGCAAAAACATTCATTTCCCCCGGAAGCGCTGAAAGAAATCCGGATGATAGTGGAAATAATTTTAGAAGGTAAGCTGCCAGAAAGCGGCAAAAAAGAGCCAGAAAAAGAAATTATGGCAAATATAATTAATGAAGTATTTAATGAGCAGGATAAAGAGTTTACTGACCTGCATCAATAATCCTGTGTATTTATAAGGGGGAGTTGAAAAATGAGTAAAGTTAAAAGAAAGATTATTACTATTGATGAAAACAAATGCGACGGCTGCGGGCTGTGTATTCCTTCCTGCGAAGAAGGCGCTTTGCAGATTATTGACGGCAAAGCAAGGCTGGTTAAAGATGTATATTGCGACGGGTTGGGCAACTGCCTTGGAGAGTGTCCCCAGGGGGCGATAAAGATGATTGAACGCGAAGCCGAACCATTTGATGAAAAAGCAGTGGAAGAACACCTGGAGAAGCTGAAAAGAGAAGGCGGAAGCGAACTGGATGACAAAATCCGCTGTGGAGGCAGTGCGACACGCGATATCAGCAGGTTTTCTGAAACTGAGAAAAAAACTGAAGCGGTAAGCGATCAGCAAAGTGCAGTGGAAGCAGAGTTAAGCCACTGGCCGGTGCAGCTGCACCTGGTTTCACCGGAAGCCCGCTTTCTGCAAAACCAGGACTTGCTGATTGCCGCCGATTGTGTTCCTTTTGCCTGTGCCGACTTTCATCCCCGTTTTCTGGCCGGCCGCGCTCTTTTAATCGGATGTCCCAAGTTGGATGATGTCGATACATACCACGACAAACTGGTTGAGATATTTAAAAGAAACAATTTAAAAAGCATTAACCTGGTGCACATGGAAGTGGGCTGTTGTTTCGGTTTATCCCGCCTGGTCCATTCAGCCTTGCAGGAGGCCGGTATCGAGATTCCCGTAACTGAAACTATAGTCGGCGTAGATGGCAGCATCAGACAGTAAACCGCTGCTGGTTAAACCGCAGTCTCAGATGGTTCAATTATCCTTTGAAGCTTCTTCTGCGAGGTCTTTTATGGAGACATCTTCCAGAACAGAAAGCATACCCTGCTGGGCCCTGGACCATATTCCCCTCAGGGAGCAGTGTGTTTTATCCTGGCAGGGAGTATCATTGAAGAGGCAGCGGGTTATAGAAATCGGGCCGTCAATTTTTTCAATGACCTGTCTTAAATATATGTTTGACGGGTCGCCGGTCAACGTGATTCCACCGGCGGGTCCCCTGCTGCCGCTGGTCCAACCGGCTTGATTTAAAATTGCAAGCAGTTGAACGACCAGGTTTACCGGTATTGAACGGTTTCGGGCTATTTCTTTGCTGGTAATGACCGATCCCCGGGGATAGGAGGCTAATTCAGTCAAAATTATTATTGCATATTCAGCTTTTTTAGTAATCATATTTCGGCCCCTTTAAATATAAATAACCAGGTTGGTTATATTATATTTCAAGAGCCCGGGGCAGTCAACCGGTATAGTTATTCCTTATATTGTTCTTTGAATTTGCACTAATATGTATTATAATTATATCAGTATGGTTTGCAAATAATTAGAAAAGGTCGTTGATTGAAAGTGAAAATGAAACAATTAGCTAAGATTTTTACAACCGCCTTAGTTTTAATATTTATATTTGCCGGCCTGGCTTATACAAACCCGGTCAGCGCCGATGTTGAGCCTGGTGTTAACGATGAACAGCAGCCGGTGTATGTGGCTGAGCTGGAAGGGGCTGTCACTGCCGGGCAAAACACCTTCCTGCACCGGCAGGTGGAAAAAGCCAGGGAAGTGGATGCCCAGCTGTTTATTCTGGTATTGAACACCCCCGGCGGGCTGGTTGACGCGACCCTGAAGATGAATGAACTCTTTTTAAACGCCGAAATGCCGATCGCCGTACTTGTCGCGCCGTCCGGGGCAATCGCCGGTTCAGCCGGGGCTTTTATCCTGGTTTCATCAGATATAGCAGCTATGGCTCCGGGAACAACAGTCGGCGCCGCTCAACCGGTAGCAATTTCACCGGAGGGAACACAGGAAACCGATGAGAAAACCGTTCAGTTTTACTCTGCCCATTTACGAAGTATGGCCCGTGAACAAGGCCGTCCGGAAGATCTGGCTGAAAAATTTGTCACAGAAAACCTGACTCTCAATGCCAGGGAAGCCCTGGAAGAAGGAATGATTGAATACCTGGCCGGCAGTGTATCTGAATTGATGGATGAGCTCGACGGAACAGAAATAGAAAAACAGGGTGTAACATATGCCTTAAATACCGCCAATGCAGAAATCCAGAGGGATGAAATGACCCTTTCCGAACGACTGCAAAACTGGGTCAGTGATCCCCAGATTTCTTTTTTGGTCCTGATGGCCGGCTTTCTGGGCATTTACTTTGGTTTGAGTGCGCCGGGGACCATAGTTCCCGAAGTAAGTGGGCTGATATTGCTTATTCTCGGTATATACGGCCTCGGGCTGTTTGACACCAATACCACCGGCATAGTGCTGATTTTACTGGGCGCCGGTTTAATTGCAGCTGAAATATTTACCTCCGGTTTTGGCATTCTCGGTATTGGAGGAGCAGCTTCACTCGCAGCCGGGGCAATATTGCTGCCCATGGAACCCCTGATGGCCAGTGATTGGTACACTACTTTCCTGATTACGGTTGTGGGGACTGTCCTGGGTTTACTGCTGATTGTCCTCGTAGTGGCCCAAAGAGTGATTCAAAGCCGCCGTACGTATACCGGTGGCAGTACATATTTTAAGCCGCCGGAAAAAGGCGTTGCCGCTGAAGATTTAAAACCGGAAGGAATGATCAGGGCCCGGGGAGAATTATGGAAGGCGCGCAGTGAAGACGGCAGCACTATTCCAGCCGGAAGCGAAGTTGAAATAGTTCGCGCTGAAACCTTAAAACTGTGGGTTCGCCCCCTGCAGGAAAAACAACCGCACTCTGATCATAAAAGCGAATGACAGACTGTTACATTATTAATAAGCATACAAAACAAGTTGGCAAGCTTTAATATTATTCATTAAGGAGGTTTAATGAAGATGCAAGAAATTTTTGGTGATGTCGGTTTGTATATCCCTATACTGGTAATTGTTTTTCTGTTTCTTACTTCAGCAATCAAGATCGTCCGTGAATACGAAAGGCTGGTAGTATTTCGCCTCGGGCGCCTGATTGGTGAAAAAGGTCCGGGTTTTGTATTAGTCATTCCAATTGTCGACAAGCTAGTGCGCATCTCGCTGCGGATTATCACCCTTGACGTTCCGAGTCAGGAAGTCATCACCCGCGATAACGTAACAACCAGTGTAAACGCTGTAGTTTATTACCGGGTAGTCGAACCTAACCGCGCGGTTAACAATGTCGAGGATTTTAAAATGGCTACTGCTCAACTGGCCCAGACTACTCTGCGCAGTGTAGCCGGTCAGGCCGATCTTGATGAACTTTTATCGGAAAGAGAAAAGTTAAATTCCAAGATACAAGGTATCTTGGATGAAGCAACCGACCCATGGGGCATCAAGGTTACGGCAGTGGAAATTAAAGATGTAGTTATACCGGAATCGCTGCAGAAGGCTATATCAAGACAGGCAACCGCTGAAAGAGAAAGAAGGGCTGTTATTGTTCAGGCTGACGGAGAAAGAGAAGCCGCCGGAAGAATTGCTGAAGCAGCTAAAACTTTAGCTGCCCAGGAAGGCAGCTTCTACATCCGCTTATTGAGAACCCTGCCCGAAATTGCCAGTCAACAGGGGAATTTAATTGCATTTCCCCTGCCTATCGAATTAAGGCAACTGCTGCCTGACCCATTTAAAGCAGCCATTGAATTAACAGAAGAACAAAAAAAAGATGATGAAGAGTAAACCCTATGATCAATAAATTATCATGATCCGGACGGGTGAACAAAAAACAATACCTTACCAAACAGCGTTTGTGATAAATCCTGCCGCTGGTGGAGGAAAAGCCGGACGGGTCTGGTTAAAAATTGAATCCTTGTTAAAACAGACCGGGCAGCAGTACCGGGCCTATTTTACCCGTTTTGCGGGTGAGGGTAGCGGGCTTGCTGCCCGGGGTGTGCTTGATGGCGCCGAACTGGTTGTGGCTGTCGGCGGTGATGGTACGCTGAGAGAGGTCATCAACGGACTGGACTTGAATGATAATATCTTTGGCGTAATTCCTGCCGGAACAGGGAACGGCTTTATCCGCTCATGCGGTATCCCGCTTCACTGGCATAAAGCTTTACAGGGACTAGCCGAATGGAACCCCCGCCAGATTGATATCGGCACTGTTAATGGAACTTACTTTTTAAATGTGGTCGGAATGGGGTTTGATGCTGCAGTCGCCAGAGCGGCTGCAGCCAAATATAATAAACTGAGCGGTTATTTGGCCTATCTAGCCGCTTTTCTGGATCAAATAGCTTTATTTAAGCGCTTTTGCTGCCGTGTTAAATGCAACGGCCTTTATTTTGAAGATAATCAAACACTGCTGGCTGTTGTGGCCAACGGTTCATATTACGGCGGCAAGTTATGTATTGCTCCTCAGGCGGTTATTGACGATGGCTATTTAGATCTTTGCCTGATCAGGAAACGAAATATTCCGGAGCTTGCTGCTTTGGGGGCCAGGGTTGCCTTAAAAAAACATATCGAAAGCCGGGCATTAATTAAGTTCAAAGGTCAAAATATTTGCCTGGAAGACGCTCAAAGAGTTCCTGTCCATATTGACGGTGACGTGGTCGAATTGCCGGCGCTTGAGATTTGTGTAAAGCCGGGGGCTTTGCATATTTTGGCCCCGCGACGGGAAACTTGATTAATTCAACATGACAACAACGATTATAACCGCCTGTGGTTAATCGGTAGAGGAAGTCATGTAAATTATAAGTGAATTTTTCTTAACCTATTGATAAGTTCTTAAAGAGTAGTTATAATAACATGGCAGGAACAAAACAGGCGAGCGTGGCGGAATGGCAGACGCGCTAGGTTCAGGACCTAGTGGGCTTTACGCCCGTGGAGGTTCAAGTCCTCTCGCTCGCACCAGGTAAACAAGGGGCTTAACGGGTTTTAGACATGCCTGGAAAGCCCCTAAATTATACCTTTTTGACACCAGTTTTAAATAAGACGAGGTTTCATGTTGTAATATATACTCCTTAACAGCAGGTTGTGCTGTATCTTTAATTAAGGCATCTTTAAATCACTCACTGCTGTTAAGATTATTGCTTTGCAACTTCTTTATGGTAAACTTAAAGCAGATAATTACTTTTGAAAGGGAGCGTTAATATGAAAATATTAGTATGTACGGATGGTTCGGAGCAAAGCCAAAAAGCCTTAGAAAAGGCTGCCGTAATCGCTGAAGGATGTAATGTTGATGAAGTAGCCATAATTTATGTTTATGAAGACAAATTGGATTTTTCTCCTTTAAGACACAATGGAGAATCGACCATAACAGAAGAAGACATAGAGCGATTTAGAAAGCTTAACGAGGAACATAAAGAAGAAAGGAAAAAGATCTTATCAGAAGCCTTAAAAATATTTGAAGGAAAAAATATCACCACGCGTACAATTTTTGAAGAAGGTCATCCGGCCCATACTATTGTTAATATAGGCTGCGATGAAGGATTTGACATGATTGTTGTCGGCAGCAGGGGGAGGGGTGGTTTGAAAAAAGCGTTTCTGGGCAGTGTAAGCAGCGCTGTAGTTCAAGAAGCGAAAAATTGCAGTGTACTGACAGTAAAGTAAGAATTTAGGATGACAGCAGGTTGATTCTGATCGAGCGCTTTCCATTTTACAGCCACTGTTACCGGTGTCATTAACCCGGTTCTGCATTGTGGTTGTAAATTTATTTGAAGCATTCGACATTAAAAGGAATCCTTAACAGCCTAAAAAGTTTCGAAAGCGGGCCTAAATTAAACCTCTCACCAAGAATACTATCCCGATAAGCAATAATAATATCGAAATAGGGCCGGTTACGATCATAAACAGCTTGGAATCTGAAATTCGATGTGAACCAATCCAGGCAAAATCTGCAGGCCCTCTCATTACAGCACCCCAGTAGTTCAACGTGATACCACTTACAAGGGCCGCGCCGCCTAAACCCCAAAGAGCGCTGCCGGCAATCGCGCTGAGGATTATCCCAAAAACACCACCAAGCGGGCCGAGTGGAAGCAAATCAAAAAGCAGTAAGAGTCCTACGGCCAGGGCATAGGAAATTGGCGGCAAATCAAGTAAAAAAAAGGCAAAAGTAAAGACGGCAATTGATAATCCGAATAAGAGTAATTTACCAAACACTGTGTTTTCCTCCCCTCATTTAGTAGACCTGGTAGTTATACCTGAATATTCTTTATTATGAATATGTAAAGCTCCTGCCTGTCTGCAGTATATGCTTTTTTCTGTCCTGGTATTACAGGCAAAGCTGATCGAAATAGGAAGCCGGTTACTTTCCAGATGGCGGGAAATCTTTAAGACAGGCGGTTAAAAAAATCGATGTGCTGAGCGGCGATAGCATCCCAGGTAAATTTTTCATAGACGGTTTTTAAACCGTTTTCAATAAGGTTTTTTCTTAAAGAATTATTTTTTAAGATCTTATCGATAGCCAAAGACATTTCTTCGGTGTTTTTCGGGTTAACGGTCATGGCGTCTTTATCATGATTAAGAAAATGCCTGATCCCACCAAGCGAGGTGACCACAACAGGAGTGCCGCAGGCCATAGCCTCGATTACTGTCATACCGAAGGGCTCAAAGCGGGAAGATAGAACAAAGACCCTGGCGTTGCGGTAATAAGGGGCCATCAACTCGTCGGGAACGTAACCTGGCAGTAAAACCCGGTCCTGCAAATTATAGCTTGTGGCTATCTCCATAAGTTCATTTTTAAGATCGATTTCCGGCTGTTTTGGATTTTTGGAACCGCCGCCGATTACCAGGCAAAGGTCAGGATTTTCAGGAGCAAGAAGGGCAAAGGAGTGGACCAGTAAATCAAATCCTTTGTTATGATCTATCCGGGCCAGGGCCAGAATATAGTTTTCAGGCAGGCCTGTTTCAGGTTCGTTTTCTCCTTCCTGAAGCGGGTGAAAAACTTCTATATCCACTCCCGGAGGTATGATGACCATGTTTTCATTTTCAAAATCATAATAATGTTTGTAATTATCATACTCGGCCTGACTGGTCGCTGTAATGCCGCGGGCATGCTGAAAGATAACTTTTTCCCGGGCTATTCGCTCTTCAAAATGAAACATTTCTTCAGCTCCGCTAACATCCTTGAACCTTTCTTTTTTCCAGGCGCCCAGAGAATGAGAAGTATGCACAAACCAGTGGTTAAAGCGGGCTGCGATTTTCATGGCCACATAACCGGCATCCCAGTAATGTGAATGAAATATATCGTATTCCAGGCCGTTTTTGACAATATAGCGCTCCATATTATCCACCAGTTCATCCAGGACAGGCAACAGTTCTTCTTTCGGTATAAATTCGTCCGACCCGGCGGGTATCCGGACAACGCGCACATCTTCATTTACCGCTTCTTCCGGTAATCTTCCTTCAAAATTGCGGGTAAAAATATCGACCTTGTAACCTTCCCTCCGGGCCAGGGCCTTGGCCAGTTCAAGCACATATACCACCTGACCGCCCGTATCAGTTGCCCCGAGCAAAGGTTTGGGGTCAAAATATCCGTGCACACTTAACATAGCAACTCGTTTCATCGATTTATTAGCTCCTTTCTCTTCCATGGTGGATCATGATGGATGGATCATGATGGATGTTGAAATGTTTAACCGGTGCTCTGCAGCCGCCAGGGATGTGCTGTTTATACGGCATTTTCGTTTTCCGGCGGAGGTATGATAATATCTGCTAATTTTTTGTGTTCAGAAATGATCTCATGTTCAATAGAAAGTACTTTTTCCAGAAAAGCGGTTGCCGAATCCCGGGAGCGCGCCAGCCTGGACTTCTTTGTCTGCCGGTAATCGCGGTTGATGAAAGCTTTCAAATCAGCATTTTTCAAGATAGTGGTATATGTGCCTTCAACAATGACAACGGTAATCTCATCGACCGCAACAGTTTCCTCAGTAATACGGTCATCATCGAAAATTACCAGCGGCTTGGTAATAACAGCCGTGTCGCCTTTTTTTATGTCCGCAATATTTTTTTCAATGGTATCGAGTTTTACCTCCTGCGGGCCTACCCGGTTAATATTCTCCAATCTTTTATTATGGTTTGTTTTTGGCGGATACACAAAATAATCATCCTGCTGCAGTATTAGAGCATTATTCCCCGCATCGGCACAAAGTTCGGCGAGCACTGCCGCAGTTTCAGATTTTCCACATCCTGATTCGCCGGCAACTGTAACCACAACCGGTGTTTCCAGATCTTTTAGTTTTTCTTGCAGTATTTTAAAAATAACAGCAGCGCTTTTACGATGATATTCGGTTATGAGCAACTTGTCACCGATCATTTCCAGGCCCTCCGGGTGTAAAATTCATATTATACAAACAAATAATTAATTCAACTAGTTGGTGCAAAAACCCTTTTCTAAACGATACAAATTATTTATAGCCGTAAATATTTAACGCAGAACAAATTCATAATATTGCGGTTGCATTGCCGGCCGGCAATTGCTACGATATACTACAGGTTGTAAAGATATTATATGTGGTGATGGATAATTATAGCTTTTTCCACAGCAGCATGGAAATCATGTTAATTTGCAGGGTATCAACGAAAACCGGCGAATATAATAAGTAAACGAATTTAGATCATTTGGGTGGTTTATTGGATAAATCACCCATTAATATGGAGGTCAGTATGAGCAGTGAAGCTGTAATAGTCAGTGCGTTTAGAACTGCGGTAGGAACTTTCGGCGGTTCGTTGAAAAGCACAAGCGCGGTCAAACTGGGCAGCCTGGTTATAAAAGCTGCCCTTGAAAAATGCGGCATTAAGCCGGAGCAGGTTGATGAGGTGTTGATGGGCTGTGTTCTTCAGAGCGGGCTGGGGCAAAATGTCTCCCGCCAGGCAGCTTTGAAAGCAGGTTTGCCGGTAGAAGTACCGTGTACGACCATTAATAAAGTTTGTGGTTCAGGCTTAAAAAGCATCACTACAGCCGCAACAGCAATTGCGGCCGGTGAAGCTGATATCATTGTCGCCGGTGGAACAGAAAATATGAGCGCTTCGCCTTATGCCCTTACAGGCGCCCGCTGGGGCCAGCGAATGGGAGATGCCAGTGTTGCTGACTTGATGATTAAAGATGGCTTGAACTGCGCTATGGGCGATTATCATATGGGAATAACAGCGGAAAATATAGCCGAAAAGTATGCTGTTACAAGAGAAATGCAGGATAAATTTGCCCTGGCCAGCCAGGAAAAAGCTCATGCGGCCATCAAGAATGGTCGTTTCAAAGAAGAGATCGTTCCGGTTTTAGTGCCGCAGCGCAAAAAAGATCCGCTCGTTTTTGAAGTAGATGAACACCCGCGGGTGACTTCAGCGGAGGCCCTGGCTAAACTTCGCCCGGCTTTCAAGAAAGACGGGACGGTAACAGCCGGGAATGCTTCTGGAATTAACGACAGTGCGGCTGCGGTGCTGGTTATGAGTCTCGAAAAAGCATCCGCATTGGGCTTAAAACCACTGGCTCGTATCCGCAGCTACGCTTCGGCTGGAGTTGATCCTTCTTTAATGGGAACCGGACCGATTCCGGCTACCAGCAAAGCTCTCACCCTTGCAGGCTGGTCAGTCGATGATTTAGACCTGGTTGAAGCCAACGAAGCCTTTGCCGCCCAGGCTCTGGCGGTGATAAAAGAGCTGGCATTTGATCCGGACAAAGTAAATGTTAACGGGGGAGCGATTGCCCTTGGCCACCCGATTGGAGCCAGCGGAACAAGAATATTAGTGACCTTGCTGCACGAAATGATTAAAAGGGAGTCAAAGCGTGGTTTGGCGACCCTTTGTATCGGCGGTGGTCAGGGTATCGCCTGCACTGTTGAAAGAGTTTAATAACAAGGAGGTTGCTTAATAGTGGCATTAGATATGAAGGGTAAGGATATTATTTCAATTCATGATCTTAGCCGGGAAGCAATAGATCAGATTCTTGCTACAACCGAAATTCTTAAAATGAAGCAAAAACTCGGTGAGCTGTACCACCCATTAAAAGGCAAGACCATGGGGATGATTTTTCAAAAATCATCAACCAGGACCAGGGTGTCTTTTGAAGTGGGCATGTGGCAGCTGGGTGGTTATGCCTTGTTTTTAAGCGCTAATGATTTACAGCTTAAGCGTGGTGAAACTATTGCCGATACGGCCAGGAACCTGAGCCGATACCTCGATGGTGTTATGATTCGTACTTACTCCCACCAGGATCTAGTTGATTACGCCGAGTACAGTACGATCCCGGTCATTAATGGTTTGACCGATTTACTGCATCCATGCCAGGTTCTTTCTGATATATTTACAATCAAGGAAAAGAAACAAGTCCTGGAAGGTCTTAAGCTTGCCTATATCGGCGATGGTAACAATATGGCCCATTCCCTGATGTTTGGGACGGCAAAGACGGGTATGCACATTACTATTTGTTCTCCTTCCGGTTTTGAACCGGATCCCGAAATAACGCGATTATCGAGGTTGGATGCCGCCAAGACAGGAGCAACTATTACTATTGAAGACGATCCTTTTCAAGCGGTTCAAAAAGCTGATATAATTTATACTGATGTCTGGACCAGCATGGGCATGGAGGATGAACAAGAACAAAGGATGCAAAGCTTCTCCCGCTACCAGGTTAATGGGGCTTTGCTTGAAAAAGCGAAAGAAGATGCTTTGGTTATGCACTGCCTTCCTGCCCACCGGGGCGAAGAAATTACCGATGAAGTTGTTGACGGTCCCCGCTCCATTGTTTTTGACCAGGCTGAAAACCGGCTGCATCTTCAAAAAGCGATTATGGCGCTGGTAATTTAATAATCTTACCGTTAAAGTAATTTTCAACAGCATTTAAAAGTGAGAGGTTGTTATGACGAAAAAAGAACAAGCTATTATACCTGCAATCAAAATCGGTCTTGATATCGGCGTTTTTTCTGCCAAGGGAGCACTGATCGAAAATGATAAAATTAAGAAAGTTAAATTCCCGACTGCGGGCCGTCCCGTTGAAGCGGCCAAGCGGTGTATTGACGAACTTGTCGGCGAAAAAAAGGATTATAAAACAGTCGGGATAGGTGTGATGGGCCAAAACTCAAAGCTGGTCGCTGAAAGCCTTGGTCTTAACCCTTTGCTGGAAATCGAAGCTCTACAGGCCGGCCTTTATCATCTGAATGTTAAAGCCGATTATGTTTTGTCACTGGGTCATGAAAACATACATTATCTTGAGCTGGACGAACAGGGCCAAATCAGCTACTTCAGCCGTAACGGGCAATGTGCAGCCGGCAGCGGTTCTTTTTGGTACCAGCAGGCAACCAGGATGGGTTATAACGATCGTGAACTGGCGGAAATTGCAGTAGAAGCGGAATCGGCGGTTCCTATATCGGGCCGCTGTGCTGTTTTTGCCAAATCGGACATGACTCATGCTATCAACGAAGGAGCAACTCAAAGCGCAGTTTCGGCCGGAATGGGCAGGGCCCTGGTAGAAAACGTGGTGACCAGCGTGGCCCAAAACCGTTTCCAGGGTCCCGGCTTGCTTCTTGCCGTCGGGGGAGTGGCTAACAACCGGGCAGTTATTAAATACCTGGACGAGTTTGTGCGCAGGGAAAATATTACCTTGTCGATTCCTGAAGATCATGAGTATATCAATGCTATCGGTGCTGCCGTTAAAGGCGTCCCCATGAATTCATCGTCTATATTTAATAAAGAATTTGCAACTCCCCGATACGAGCCGGAATCCCCGCTGCCTCCGTTAAAACCGGAGCAGGTCTGTTACCTCGAAGATAATCCGTTTACCGGTAAATATGATCTTACCCGGGTTTACCTCGGCGTAGACTGCGGATCTGTATCGACAAAATGTGTCCTGATTGATAACTGCGGACGACAAATTGGTGGTGTTTACCTGCCGACAACCGGACGTCCGGCCCTGCAGGTCCTTGAACTGATGAAGCAGGTAGAAGATAAATATGGTTCCTTGATTGGCAGCGTTCCGATAGTGGCCTGCACAACCGGTTCAGGGCGGTTTTTGTCCCAAAAAATATTAAATGCGGAGTACGCCGTTGACGAAATTACCTGCCAGGCAGAAGGCATCAAAAATATTTTCAGAGATGAAGACAGCCTGTCGATTATTGAAATTGGCGGTGAAGACTCCAAATTTATTCAGCTGCATGACGGGATACTTTTCGACTACAACATGAACCCGGTCTGTGCTGCCGGAACCGGTACTTTTTTGGAAAACCTGGCTGAACTGCTCGGGATTAAAATTAAGGAAGAGTTTTCCGCAAAAGCTTTTGCAGCCAATTATGCAGTTGATCTCGGCGATATCTGCACTCTTATCTCCCAGTCAATCCTGGCCTCTGCTTCGGCCAGGGGTCTCGCCCTGAATGAACAATTAGCCAGCCTGGCCTACTCCTCGGCACAAAACTATCTCAGTAAAACAGTGGATAAGCGGCCTTTAACCGGGAAAATTGTTTTTGCCGGCGCCACTGCTAAAAACCATGCGTTGGCCGCTGCGCTTGCGGCCATATGTGAAAAAAACGTCTATGTACCCTCTGAGCCGGAGTTAACCGGCGCGCTTGGCAGTGCCCTGGTGGCCAGGCAGTTTCATCAGCGGGGGCAAGAAAGCAATTATTCATTTCGGGATTTAGCGGCGGTTAGCAAGTTTAACAACAGTAAAAAACCCTGTAAGGCAGAATGCAAGCATGAACATAATTGTGTGCTTAATGTAATCAGCTTTAATGATGGCAACAAGTTTATTTATGGTGACCGCTGTGGACGCTATTCCGGTATTGAAAAAAAAGAAGAACAGACCGGATTGCCCGATTATGCAGCAAAACGAAAGGAAATACTTAACCGGGCTGCAGGAGAAAGTATAAGCCAGGGTCCCCGGGTCGGAATTGCCCGCTGCGGCCTTTACTTTGATTATTTTCCTTTCTGGGCTGCTTTTTTACGCAAACTGGGCTGTTCTGTGGTGCTGTCTGAAGAAACAAGCGCAGAAACCCTGCACAAGGGTAAAATAATGCTTGATTCAGAAATGTGTTACCCGATGAAAGTAATTATCGGTCATTACCAGGAACTGAAAGAAAAAGATCTCGATTTTATTTTTCTTCCGGAAGTGGTGAACACAGAAGAACTGCCCTGGGCTCCCCAGTGGCCCCGTTCTTTTGTTTGCCCTTTGCTCCAAACATTACGGGGCACGGTGGAAAATTCGATAAGCCTCGAACCGGAAAGAGTGCTTTATGCCCAGCTTAATTATATAGATGGTTATGAGGGTATCAAAGAACAGCTGGAGCCGCTGGCAAAAAAAATTCTCGGCGCAAATTACAGAAAAGAACTGGTAGAGGATGCAGTACAGGAAGCCTACAGCGCCCAGGATTACTTCCGGAAAGGCATTGTTTCTGCCGGAGAAGCAATGTTTGAAGATCTTAAGCACAACCGGGATTCGGCGGCAGTGGTATTTTTAAGCCGAAGCTATACGCTTTACGATGAATTTATATCGAAAAAATCGATGCGTTATGCCCGGCAGAGCAAGTTAATGGCTGTTCCGCACGAATTTTTTACGATATATCTGCAGGCGTGGTATACAGGTGAAATTAACTCTCCATATCTTGATCCTTATCGAGATGAATTTAAAGCTTACCTTGAAGAGCATGTTAACCGAATGGAAAATATTTACCCGGCACAGCTGCAAAAAATACTTTCATCAGTTATCCTGGTTAATTTCCTGAACAGTAAATCTGAAGAAACCGGTTTGCCGCAAATTAATATGATCTTTTTAGATCCTTTCAAATGCGGGCCCAATGCAATGCTGCGCCACTTTTTGAATGATATGACCAGCTATCTGCGCCTGACGCTCGATGAACATACTGCGGCCGCGGGCATGATTACCAGGCTCGAAGCTTTCAGGAATACCTGTCTGTCCAAAGAAGAGATCCACGCACCGGTTATGCATTCATCTGCTACACGCAGGATTGACCAAAATGACTGGAATAAAATACTAATTCCCGAACCCACGCTTCACTCTGATGTTTTTGCGGCAATGTTCAGGAGTCGCGGGATCGAAGCCGAGGTTTTACCGCGGGGTAAGGGCGGTGATCTTTCGTTGGCTCAACGCGTTGTTAACGGAGAGGAATGCCTGCCCTTTATCCAAAACCTGCAGGATTATTTGCAGTACCTGCAGACAAACGGTGGCGGTGATAATGGCGAAGTATTCTTTCAGGGCTGGGCCTGCGGTCCCTGCCGCTACGGCCTTTATGCTCCGGCACAGTCCCTGGCCGTTAACAGGGCCGGTTTCGGTGAACGTAAAGTGTGCGCCATAAAATTTTCTGATATAAGCAAACGCTGTGGCTACACGTTCGTGGTCGGTATTTATAACGCTATGCTGGTCATGGATCTGCTCTATAAAATGCTGCACAAGGTTCGACCCTACGAATTGGAACCGGGCGCAGCCGAGAAACTTTTTAATCATTACAGCAGTAAACTTTTTGATCTGCTGGAAAATTACAAACTTCCGCTGACCAGCCTGGTAAGTGGAAGTTACAGAAAACCGCTCGAAAAACTGGTCAAGGAAGCGGCGGATGATTTTGGGCGCGTGCCGGTCGATAATACCGTAAAACCGAGGATTTTGCTCGGCGGTGAATTTTACGTGCGTATTGATGATCGCTGTAACCAGGCGGTAATCAAAAAAATAGAGGAGGCCGGAGGCGAGGTTTGCCTTGCCCCGACGACTGAAATATTTAGCTATACCATTTATATTGATTATCATGAGGCCCTGCAGGCATTTAAATTGAACCGCAGAGCCGCCGACTATATTAAGCAGGCCCTATATTCCATCCTGAGCAAAATAGCGCATCGTGACGAAGTTGCCCTGGAAAACGCAGCCGGGCCGCTGCTTGAAGACCTGCATGAACCTGCACCCTGGGAGATTATGGAGCACGCCGTAAAATATGTTTCCAGGCATTACGGCGGTGAACCGCCGATGACGATCGGGCGTTCTGCTGCTTTTGCCCAACGGGACCGGGTTACAGGGGCCATCTTTGTCGCCCCGTTTACCTGTATGCCCAGTTCAGTGGTCGAAGCGCAGCAAAGACCTTTGCAGGAAGAACTGGGTATTCCGGTAGTTACCATTTACTACGACGGAAAAGAAAATACCAACCGCGACGAGTTGGTCGAAGGACTGGTCTTTCAGGCCCGGCAGAAACTTAACGGCGATCGGCCTGCTCCAGGCAGACAACATCCGCGACCCTGATCGCCCGGCACCGGCCGGATTCTGCAGCCAAAATGATTGTGCCGGTTGCCGGGTCGCCGCGCAGGGGTATACCGCTGTATGCCTGCCGCCCGTTTTCAGTTAAGACGGTAATGGTGATGGCTTGTTTATTTGCGAGAGCCTGTTCAAGAATTTGCTGCCGCTGCTCCTGCTCCTGTTCATCGGGAACAGGACGGCGGTGTTTTTGATCCCAGCGGCTTTTTGCGTCATGGCGCTGCAGGCTGCCGCGGTGTTCGGGCAGCATCATTTTACTGCAGCTAAACTGTTGATTAAACTTTCGGCTCACGAGTCATGTCCTCCGATCTTTTCGGACCGTTGGAAAAATTGTGCGCCCGGCGTTAGTGAGGAGGCCCGGAAGATGCTGGTTTTACCGAAACGTTCACGCACCCGGTCAACTGCCCCGGTTAAAATCTCTTCCTGCTCGCAGCGCTCGGAGAACCTGATCTGCAGTTGACGGTAAACGGTCAGACCGGTCAAGCTTATACCGACCGCGCGGAGCGGTTTTCTGTCCCAGTGCTTGCGGAAAACCCGGAGCACTGTCGGGTAAATATCCATGACCGAGGCGGTCGCCTCCGGCAGTTTTTTCTGGCGCGCGAAACCGGTCGGGTGATCGAAGTCGGACCCTTTGCAATAAAGGTGGACAGTGGATCCTATTTTCCCCTGGCGGCGGGTTCTGAAGCATACTTCCTCGGTCATTTCCAGTAACACCAGTTCGATCTCCTCCTGTTTCCGGTAGTCCCTGGGCAGGGTCGCCGTATGGCCGACCCCTTTTTGTTCATGAATCGCCTCCGGCTGAACAGTGGAATGATCGATGCCGTGAGCATTGAGCCAGAGGACTTCTCCGTTTATGCCCCAGCGCCGGCGGAGCATTTCCCGCGGCAGCCCGGCCAGGTGGCCAATGGTCCGCACACCAATACGGTAAAAGTTGCGTTCCATGCGGTGGCCAACACCGAAAAGAGAGCCGACCGGCAGGTTCCAGGTGCAGGGGGCATAGTTGGCGCTGTTCAGCTCAAAAAAAGCATCCGGGCTTTTTTTGGCAAAGCAGTCACAGGCCATTTTAGCCTGGAGCAGGTTTTCACCCATGCCGATGCGGCAGCGTATCCCGGTTTCTTCCCAAACCTGCCTGTTCACAGCCGCGGCGATTGCTTCCGGTGGGCCGAAAATATTTTCCAGGCCGGTAAGATCAAGAAACTGTTCATCGATAGAATAAGGGAGGACCCGGTCGGTGAACTGCTCAAAGATCCTGGTTATGTGCAGTGAATAGTCAATATAGGTCTGCATATGGGGATGGATAAAAATAACCCAGGGGCACATGCGCCTGGCTTCCCAGGCCGGCTGCCCGGTTTTAATCCCAAAGGCCTTGGCCTCGCGGCTGGCGGCAAGGATTATTCCATGACGCAAAGCAGGATCACCGCAAACAGCAACCGGCTTACCGCGTAAAGAAGGGTTACAGCTTGTTTCTACGCTGGCATAAAAGGATTCCATGTCGGCCAGAAAAATAACTTTTGCGCGCATGATAACCAATCACCTGTTTTGCGAACTAGTGTTTGCATGACTTATTATACACCCCCGCCGATAAAAAGAAAAGAGGAAATTACGAACTCATGTTTAACGCTTTCTGCTTATTTTCTGACAAATCTTCTGGTTAATCCGGATAAGCGTAAAGCAGGCGTTTTTTTTACAAATATCAATACAAATTAGACTGCATCTATTATAATTAATAGTAACGGATCTGCCTGTCATGATACTGTTCTTGACAAAAAGAAATCGTAAGCCACAAATTACCAGACCTGTTTGCCGGTTAATCCGGAGTTGATAATTATCCGCTTCTGCTGTTTTTGGTGGTGGACGAGCTGCGCTAAAAGAGATAATAAGTGGATAATAATTGAAGGAGATCTTTTGAAATGAAACACCTGTCAATTGACCGTTCTTTAGTCATAAATGTTCCGGCTATCATCGCTTTCTACGGGGCCGGCGGAAAAACCACGCTGATGTTAAAACTTGCCAATGAAATGACTGCCTTGGGGCATAAAGTTCTCCTGACCACTACAACTAAGATATTTAGCCCACCGGAAATACCTCTTTTTTGCGATCATAATATTGAACACAAGGTTCAATCATTGCAAGAGCATTTTAAGCACAGCGATACTGCGGTTCTTGGCAAAAAAATGCTTCCCGGCGGGAAAATAGAGGGCCTGGAGCCTGCTTCTATTGAATACCTGCGTAATAAATTAGCGGTATCGGTTCTTGTCGAAGCCGACGGAGCGAAAAAAATGCCGATCAAGGGCCATGCTGCCTATGAACCGGTGCTGCCGGCGTCTTCAGATTTGATCATTTCCTTAATTGGCGCTGACGCTCTTGGTGCCGCTTTAACTCCAGCTTCTGTTCACCGCCTGAAAGAATATTTACAGGTCACCGGCGCTGAAGAAGGAGACTTGATTACTGAAAAGCTAATTGCCGATACTTTCAAGCATATGTTCAGGATTGGCCGTAACCAGGCGCCCCGGGCCCGGATCTTTTCTGTTCTTAATAAAGCTGACTTGCTGCAAAAACCCGGACCGAGCGCACTAAAAATAGCTAAATTTTTATGTAAAGAGCATAATCGTCCTGAACGCTTTCTACTTACCGAGGGAACCGGCCTTAACCCGGTTACAATAACATTAAACTTAGATCCAGAAGAACATTTTGCTTCCGTTTCGTGCGTAGTCCTGGCCGCGGGTGAATCTTCCCGTATGGGCCGCGCTAAGCTTTCACTTCGGTCGGGAAATAAAACAATACTGGAACAAACTCTTACCCAGGCCGCCGGTTCCGGACTCAAAGATATCGTGGTTGTAACCGGCCCTGAAAGTCCCTGCTCGGAAACAATTAAAGCAAGCGGGTTTAAACTGGTTGAAAACCCAATTTACAAAACCGGTATGGCCAGCTCTTTAAAGGCCGGACTGAATGCGGTTGATATAACAGCGCAGGGAGTTATTTTCGCCCTGGCCGATCAACCGCAGGTGCCCTCAGAAATATACAGCTCGCTTTATAAAAAGTATAACACTCATCTTTCGTTATGCACTTTCCCGGTCTATAGGGGCCAAAGGGGCAATCCGGCTCTTTTTGACCGGCGGTTATGGCCGGACTTAATGAATCTGTCCGGTGATCAAGGGGGAAGAGCAGTACTAAATAATTTAAGAGACGATCAGATTGACTGCATTGAAACTAACACCCCGGCTGTGCTTTTAGATATTGACAGCCCGGAAGATTATTTGTTCTATTTAAGTTATTTAGCGAGCTCCCAGTTATTCTGATTATATAAGTTTAGCAAAGGATTGTGTAACGCCTGCGAGATTCAAAAGCGGACACTAAAAGTAAATAATATGTATTTTTTTGCAAGATCGGTATAAAACCGTTTGTACTTATCGGAAACCTGTTCAATTGCTCTAAATGGGTTTTTATGGGAAATATTAATTTGACTCCAGGCGACTGTAGTGGTATACTCACAAGGTGGATATTTCCCATTTTAAAAACGTTTACCGGGTGAAACAGGACAAAATGTTTAACTTAATTATGATCTCAGCCACTACAAAGTATCGAATATTTTAACGAAGAAAAAAGCTCCATTATATGGGCTTTTTTTCTTCTCGCTGCAAACTGCTGATGACCAGCAACTGTATCTTTAACCTGCAGTGAATTGTTGGTAAAATATTTTTTAGTAAAACTTTTGATCAAACAACGTTAGTAAATGATATAAATGAAGGAGATTACATATGGCAGA
>SLRT01000051.1 GCA_007130825.1 Syntrophomonadaceae bacterium
TCCCTTTGCCATGTCTGCAATCTTCATACCACTGACCTTTGTAACTTTTCCCATTAGGCCAAAGCATTTCCCCTTCGCCGTGGCGGTGGGCGTTTTTCCATTCACCAGTATAAACCCTGCCGTCAGGCCAGGAAAATTTGCCGTGCCCTTCATAGAGTCCATTGACAAATTGTCCTTCATATTTTTCGCCACCGGTCCAATAGTAGGTGCCATACCCATGCATTTGATCATTTTTCCATTCGCCCACATATTTACGCCAATCGGCAAACAGGTAGGTGCCCTGACCATGTCTCTGATCTTCACTCCAATAGCCTTCGTATTTATCGCCATTGGACCAGATAAAAGTACCTTCACCGTGAAAATAACCGTTCTTCCACTGCCCGGTGTACCTGCTTCCATCCGGCCAGGTGATAGTTCCCCAGCCATGCGGTTTATTTTTTAAGAGTTCTCCCTTGTATTCACCATTACCGGCTAACTTCAATACAGATCGACAGCCTTTCTATAAAACTCTAAATGAATAATTTATAACTTTCTATGAAGATGTCCGCTTTCCCTTCTCCCATAGAAAAGCAAAATCATTCACATCACTCAGCAGTTCAACGCTGGCTGCGCGCCCCAGCCTGAATTATAGGGTTTTTAACGCATCCTATGCTATTTGCTTACATTACTTTCTTTTAAGTTTATTTCTTCTTCTACCGGCACATTTAACCGGTTGAAGCATCGGGCAAATCGGGACTCTTCTTTTTACGCCAGGCTAAAAAGACCATGAATATACCCAGCTCATACAAGAGCATTAAGGGAATGGCCATCAAAACCTGGGAAAATATATCAGGAGGGGTGAGGACCGAGGCAAAAATAATAATTATCAGCAGGGCGAATTTACGATTTTTTCTTAAAAATGCAGTAGTAATCAAGCCTATGCTGCCCAAGAACCAAAAGAAAAACGGCATTTGAAAGACAAGGCCAAAAGATAATATAAAGGAAGTAGTAAAAGAAATATAGCGGGCAATACTAAAGCTGGGCATAAGATCGGCCCCTGAAAAACCGATAAAAAAGTTTAAAGCAAAGGGCAGGACCACAAAATAGGAAAAGGAAATCCCCAGGGCAAAAAGAAAATACATTATCAGGGTAAGCATAACAGCAGACTTCCTGGCTTTTCCCACTGCAACTAATGCCAGGGCCAGCAGCTGATAAAGTATTAAAGGCAAGGTTACAATACCACTGGTAATAAAGGCGAGGCGCAGGTTGGCCACGAGCGCCTCGGACGGAGTTAAAAAGATCAGCTGCAAATCAAGACCGTCGGCATCAAGCCCGCTATAGGCCATCTCGGCCGGCAGTAAAAGAATATAACGTATTTCGTCGCTGAAAGTAAAGCTGACGATCGCCAAAAGAAAAACTGCTACGGCAATAATCATCAAACGCGTTCGCAGCTCTTCAAAAAGGTTAATTATTTTTTCTTTTTCCATAGGCCTTATTCCTGTCGTTGCCTCTCCTGAACCTTAATCGAAGAAAATTTCTTCGTCAAGATCATCTTCAGCTTGAAGATGGTTTAGATAGTTCAGGGCTTCCTGATAAATCCTGCTTTCTTCGCTTTCTTCCTCCATTATATCTTCAAGTACTGATTCAGCTCTACCCGGATCATTTAAGTACTCACCCAATAAAACAGCATTGTAAAAACGCTCTTCATTGTCAGCTATGCCCTGGGCAATTCTATCTTCAAGATATTGGTGCAGCCATTCTACCTCTTCCCGGTGCCGATCTTCTTTCTGCAGTGAATCCAGCAAACCGATCAACGAAATGTGGACCATGGGATCGGGATCTTCGCGCAGAAGATCCTGCAAAGCAGAGATTTCTTCATCGATATGCTGCTCCTTTTGTCGTTCAACATACAGGTTTATTAGCTCCAGGCGATACATCGGGTCGGCAGGCTCCATTTCAACCAGGGATTGATAAATGGACAATAATTCTTCCTGATATTCCTGCACTGCTTCCTGATCATCAAAATACATCTGCTGGACCAGGGTTAAATAACGATAATTCTCAGCTAATTCCCGCAGTATAATCTCGGTGGCTTCGTGCTCTTCAAGGTGTTCCTCCAGGCGTTCTACTTCACCTTGATAGTGGGCAAGATAATCCTCCGGCTCAGGATCTGCCTGCTGTTCAGGCAAAATGGTCCCTTCGCCGCCAATAGCCTGGCCGAAGTAGCCCACAGCCACTGACAGGATCATCGCAATAGCCAGTATAGCAGCGATAATTCCGGCCCACCGCTGTTTTTTTAAATCTTTTGCTCTGACTTTTTTTTGCGCCTTTTTTTGTGCCAATGTTGACACCTCCGAACCTGTTTTACCCAATCTAAATAAAGCAGCTCAACGTTCGACCGGATAAGTAATGTTGTTTAATTTTAAACCAGGCCTTTTATTGGTTTTCAAGGTTAACCAACAAACGGCCGCAGTTTTCACAATACACCATTGCACTCGGATTGTAAAGATGACCGCGCTGGGCTGAAGATATAAAAACCCGGCAGCCGCCACAAATATCATCGACCACCCGGGCAAGGGCTTTCCCCTGATGTTTTTGAACTAAAACAGAATACTTTTCAAGGTATTTATGATCAATTTTTTCAGCAAGCTGCTCACGACTGGTTTGCAATTGCGACACCTGGCGATTATAATTTTCCAGATCCTGCTTCAGCCGGTCTTCTTTTTCCTGCAGTTCTTGTCTGCTCCGGCTTAATTCTTCCTCGACAGTGTTTAATTCAGCTTCCTGGTTTTCAATTGATTCCATAAGGTTCAAAATGTTTTCTTCCACCTTTTTCTTTTCGGCAGCCAAAAGATCCATTTTGCGCTGCATTTGCTCCAGTTCTTTAACATTAGTAGTCTTGCCGTTATACATATTGTCATAAAGCTCTTTCCTGTCTTCAACAATTTTTTGCTCCTCTAATTCCAGCTGTTTTAAATTTTTACGGTCAGCGTTCAGACTGCGTTCCCGCTCTGAAAAATCATTTTCCATATTTTCCAAATACTCTTTTGCTTCCCGGACACCGCTGAGGAGGGGAGCTTCTTCAATCTTTAATTGCAAATCTTTAATGGAAAGATCCAGTTCCTGTAGTTCCCAAAGTAATCGCAGCTGCATTTTTTACACCCCTTGTATTATAAAAAAAGAGTAGGTTATACCTACCCTTGATTACTGTCTCCAGCCTGTTGATACCGAAGTCTGTAAAAAAACTTCGGTTTTATAGCTGTCCGCTTGCAAACGTTTCGATATATACTGTTGGAGGTAGACAACCCCCGGCCACTCGGTGGCGTCATGACCGGCGTCAACCAGAGCAAGACCCCGGGACTGGGCATATTTAAGATCGTGATAACCAAAGTCCCCGGAAATAAGAACCTCTGCACCCTGCCGCAAGGCATGTTCAATCAAGGAGCCGCCACTGCCACCGCATACAGCTACCCGGCTAAAAACATTGTTACCTGGAGTCCAGCAGCGTAAACTACTTGGATTCAACATGCTGCGGCAACGCTGAATCAGTTGATCCAGGGAAATGGGGCGTTCGAGGGATAAACTCAAGCCCAGACCAAAGCTTTTGCCTTCCCGGGCGAGGGAATAGAGATCATAGGCAACTTCTTCGTATGGATGTGCCTCCATCAGGGCCTTGAGCACCATCCTTTGGCGGTTAGCCGGCAGAATTGTCTCCAGGCGTATTTCGTCAACTTTTTCCAGCTGACCTTGAGCGCCGATAAAGGGACTGGAGCCCTCTCCCGGCATAAAAGTTCCCGTCCCGGAAAGCTGAAAAGTACAATGGCTGTAATCGCCAATCTGTCCGGCGCCGGCTTCGGCCAGGGCATTGCGGACACTGTCCTCGTATCCGGCGGGTATAAAAACCACCAGCTTTAAAAGTTTTTCACTGCCGGTAACCTCGAGGACTTTGGCTTCTTCTGCGGGCAAGCCTAATGTTTTTGCCAGTTGATAACTAATCCCCTGCGGGGCAATATCGTAATTAGTATGCGCACTAAAAATATGCAGGTTATTTCTGATTGCCGCTGCAACCAGAGCTCCTTCCGGCAGCTTTTCATTAACAGCTGAAAGTTTGTTGTAAAAGAGAGGATGATGGGTCAGTATCATTTCCGCTCCGATCGCTTCGGCTTCTTCTACCGCAGCTTGATCGGGATCTAGAGCAACCAGTATTTTTTTTACCTCCGCCCCCGGATTACCCAGCTGCAAGCCGACCTGGTCTCCGGGCAAAGCAATCGATGAAGGAGCAAGTTCTTCCATGTAGGAAATTATTTTTTCAACCAGGGCCGGCATGTTAATTCACCTCCCTCATTTCTCTTATCATTAAATTTTAGCCTTGAAAACCGGTTGAGCTTTAAGCCTTTTCCCCATCATAACATTCTTCTTTAATAATTTTCCGGAATTCTACGATCAGCTGCTGACAGATGGGACCGGGCACCGGCTCATTTACCGGCCGGCCGTCTATACTGCCAATCGGGTGAACCTCAATTCCCGAAGAAGTGGTCCACACTTCAGAAGCATGTTTCAAATCATCGACATAAAATGCTTCTTCAGAAAAGGGTATATCCTGCTTTCTCATGATGTCGAGGACAATGCTCCTGGTTATTCCCGATAAAATTAAGTTTGATTCCGGATGGGTCCGCACTTTACCATCGATCACGGCAAATACATTAGTGCGGGTTGCTTCGGTAACAATGCCTCCCGGACGGTAAAATATCGCTTCGGTAGCTCCCGCTTTGTCGGCTTTCAGCCGGGCTAAAATATTGGGCAGTAGATTAACCGATTTAATGTTGCATTTAAGCCATCTTTCATCCGGCACGGTTATACAGCCGGCCGGTTTAAAGTTATCAAGTACTGAAGCAGGTCCGCCAAACTCCCTGATATACATAATCAGGGAGGGCTCAAGACCTGCGGGAGGCAGGTGATCCCGCTGCGCGCAACCCCTTGTCAGCTGCATATAAAGATAACCGTTCTGACAGCCACTCTTTTGTATTAAATCAGTAATATGATATTCAATTTCCTCAATCGTATAGGGAATATTTATTTCAATAGCTCCAGCACTGTTCTGCAGCCTTTTTAAGTGCGGCGCCATATAAAAGGGCTTTCCATTATATACTTTGATAACCTCGTATACTCCGTCGCCAAAAAAATAGCACCGGTCTTCAAGCGGAACTTTTGCTTCGGCAATATCACAAATGTTGCCATTTTTCCAGGCCAAACTTTTCAAGTTTATTCAGCTCCCATCCTTTTTATTTGCTCTAAATTAGCATAATTATCTGGCAGTGTCTACTAAAGGCTCTGCGGCTAATAAACTTTTTTGCGCATTTTCCTGCGCCTGAAGAAGTAAACCAGCCCGGATAGCAGGATCAGGATCATTAACAGCGGACAGGTTATAAGCGGTAAGCTCCAAACCGGATTAATCCTCTGTGCAGTTGAAGCATAGTATTTTTCAACTTCGGGTAAACCGGAGTCACCTTCCGGCTGGTTTGCTGCATATTCTACGACCGTTTGCCAGACTTTTAACTCCTCGCCGTCAGCATAAACGATCAGTTCATCCAAGTCATCTTCTGCAACAGGATTACCTTCCCGGTCTTTTAAGACAAGGTTCAGCCAGGGTAAAATTTCACCGACCATGGGCAGAAAAGAGACAACGTAAGAATCGGTAACAAGGCAGTAGAGATCCTGATCATCTTTTTCCAGGGAAATGTAACCTTCGTCATCAAAGCCCTGCCGCCCCTCACAAGTATAGCGCTCAGCACCGGTTACCGCCCGGGTGGTCGGAATTGGCAGGTCAAGATAGGGAACTGTAAAAAGAACCGCATTTTGTGGGTTGTAATCATAGCGCAAACCGGAAATTTGTAAGAAATAAGTGTCACCCATCAGCACTTTCAATAAAACCGCAACTTCCAAAACATTAACCATTTCATCGCCTGTCAGATAAACAGCAACTATGGGGTAGCCGGCATCACCATCCGGTCCTTTGCCCAAACCCACTATTTCAACCAGGTCATAAAAAGATACTTTACCAAAAGAGTGAGGCATGGTTCCGGGAGTAACACTACCCCGGATCGACCCGTTGGCCTGGATGGCAAAATCAGCTTCATGATCGGTTTTTTCCCTGGTGACCAGGCGCATGGCATCGGTGATAAAATTGCCTGCAGGTGATTCCTGCAGGGGAGGATAGTTGGGTATTTCAAAATCAGAAAGCATGATGTAATCATCAAGTATATCCTCGAAGCGGCCAGCTGTTTTTTCGGCAACCAGATCATTAAGCTTTTCGGTATAAAGATCTATGACAGCGTCGATCTCCGGATCAAGCAGATAGGTATAATCCAGGGCATGGAGGAAAGGGATTTCTTTTTCCTCATTGCGAATGCGGGTTTCTTTTGTAGAAAGGTTAAAGGCAAGTTCAAGGCGGCCATAATATTCTAAAAGCGAACCGGCCTGAACAATTACAGTATCCTGTTCAATAACCGGATTCTGCAGCGCTGTGTGGCAATGGCCGCCGATAATGACATCGATTCCGGGCACATCGCGAGCCAGTTCACGATCTTCTTCAACCCCGGAGTGGGTAACAGCTATGATCAGCTGGGCCCCCTGCGCTTTTAATTGATTAACCATAAGCCGTGCTGCCTCATGCTGGGCAGTGAATTCTACCGGCTCATTGGCAGTGGTTACAGACACAGCATCTTTTCCAATCAGGCCAAACAGGCCCACTTTAAGGCCGTTTTCAAGAACCATCAGGTGGTTGTCGCGGTAAAGGTCTCTTGTGGCCAGGGGGTGATCGGGCGGCGCTTTAGTATTGGAAGCAAGGACCACCGTTTCATCGTGAGCATCCGGGTAACCCGCCTCCAAAAGATAATCAGCCAGAACATAAGGCCCGTAGTCATATTCATGGTTGCCGATCACAACCGCATCGTAACCAATTTTTTGTTTTATACTCAACTCCGGAGCATAACCCCGGGGCGCCAGCCAGCTGTATGCTGTCCCCCCGATATAGTCACCACCGGATATAAGCAAAACCGGTTCACCGGCAGCTGCTTTTTCCTGCCTGATCTGTTCTACAGCCGTGGCAAGGCGGGCATAACCACCGCTAGTCGGATTTTTTCTTTCCGGATAAAAATCAACAGCCGGTGAATGGGGAATTACTGCCCCGTGTTCATCGTTGGTATATATGATAGTCAGGTCCAACTCCGGATCAGCTGCAGCTGCGGCAGTTGAGGGTATGCCTTTTATATCGGTTGGCAGCAGGATGATAGAAAGTAAAATTGCCAGGCAGGTAATGATTGAAATGTTATACCTGGAACCGGGATAAATGGCCATATAAACTTCCTTTCTAACCATTAAGCTTCAAACTTTGAAAAACCCGGAAGACATAAATTGACTATCAATAAAGACTTCCTTTTTATTATCTTAACACAAACCGGTCGAAAAAAATATTTCCGGGGGAATGAACTGCAAAAAACATAAACAATCACTACCAGGCAGAATAACTGTCTTTCATTGTGATGCCCAGCTCCTCAAGTTCTTTTAAAACAGGTTTATATATTTTCCTATCGACAGGAAGCTGAACCCCGACTTCTTTAAACTCATTTTTAAGGATTAATTTCGCGGCACAGGCCAGCGGCAACCCGGTGGTCCTGGCCATCGCCGAATCACCTCCAGGCCGGCCATACTCAATTAAAGTTGAAATTATTTGCTCTTCTTTTCCATCCGGATACTGCACATCAAACTCATGGAGCATAACAACCAGATCTCTTTCATTTTTACCGAATTGCAGTTTTTTCAAAAGCACATCAGCCAAAATATCTTTTGCTGAAGCCCGGGTCAAAGGTATTGTATTTTCTTCGCACAAGCCCAGCCACTGGATGTTTTTTATTACCAGGCAGTATTCTTGAACGCCAAGATATTCAGCTAAGGCCCTTTTTACACTTGTTTCTTCATGGGCCCCTAACAGTTTGCAGGTAAAGTCCCGGTAAGATATATTTTCAACATCCTTTTTGTTATCGTTGAACATGCCCATTTTATATAAACATGCAATAGTTTCACACCACCCGGGATAACGGAATGTGCCCCTGTAGATACTAGTGACTTCAGGAATATTGTAAATGTCGATATAAAATAAGGCATCGCTGTTTGGATATTCTTCAAACCACCCGCATTCCGGCACGTATTTAAAAGTATAATTTTTCATCAAATCATTTCCGGCAACGCTAATTTCTTTCCCGTAATTCAGGTATTTAGCGGGGCATGCACTGGCTTCAATAACTCCTTCCGGAGACCAGGAAAATTTATATCTTAGTGGTTCTAAAGCAGCATCCGGAGCGTGCAACCCCCCACACCAGGAGCTAAACTTTAGGACTTTGCCTCCTTTTTCTTTAACCTGATCAATTATTTTCATTGCTGACATATGATCTATACCCGGGTCCAAACCCACCTCTCCCAGGGCAGTAATGCCGGCTTCCCTGATTTGATTATCAAGTTCTTGGATGGCAGGAGAAATAAAATTTAAAAAA